>NCET01000001.1 GCA_002280815.1 Flavobacteriales bacterium 32-34-25
GTTATTGAATAAACTAAAAATAGATTATGATATAGCTAAAGAACAATATCTAAATATGACACCAAACGAAGAAGAATTCTTAGAAAATTTACCAAGAGCTACTGACTCTTACAACGACGATTTAGGACAAGATGACAGTTTAAAAGAAGGTAATTTCAACAATCCAGCCAACAAGTCTAACAAGAAATCCAAAACTCCTGTTTTAGACAATTTTGGTAGAGATTTGACCGAAATGGCCGAGGAAGGAAAACTAGATCCTGTTGTAGGACGCGAAAAAGAAATTGAGCGTGTTTGTCAAATTTTAAGCCGTCGTAAAAAAAACAATCCATTATTAATTGGAGAACCTGGAGTTGGAAAATCAGCTATAGCCGAAGGATTAGCATTGCGTATTATCCAAAAGAAAGTATCTCGAATTCTTTTCAACAAACGCGTTGTAACTTTAGATTTAGCCAGTTTAGTTGCTGGAACTAAATACCGTGGACAGTTTGAAGAGCGTATGAAAGCGGTAATGAACGAATTAGAAAAAAATGACGACATTATTCTTTTCATTGATGAAATCCACACCATTGTGGGTGCAGGTGGCGCTACTGGTTCGCTTGACGCATCTAACATGTTCAAACCAGCATTAGCCAGAGGCGAAATACAATGTATTGGTGCAACAACATTAGACGAATACAGACAGTACGAAAGACGTTTTCAAAAAATTATTGTAGAACCTACTTCGGTAGAAGAAACAATTACCATTTTGAACAATGTTAAAAACAAATACGAAGACCACCACAATGTAACTTATACTCAAGAAGCTATTGAAGCCTGTGTAAAATTAACCAACCGATATATGTCGGAACGTTTTTTACCAGACAAAGCTATCGATGCATTGGATGAGGCAGGTTCACGTGTTCACATCACTAACATTGAAGTTCCTAAGAAAATATTAGACTTAGAACGTCAATTAGAAGACATTAGAGAATTAAAAAATGCTGTTGTTAAAAAACAGAAATACGAAGAAGCTGCTAAACTTCGCGATGACGAAAAACGCATTGAGAAAGATTTAGCTATTGCTCAGGAACAATGGGAAGAGGACGCTAAAAGCAACCGAATTGAAGTAACAGAAGACAATGTTGCCGATGTAGTTTCTATGATGACTGGAATTCCAGTAAATCGTATTGCACAAACAGAAAGCAATAAATTAGCCAAATTACCACAACTTATCGAAAGCAAAGTGATTGGTCAAAGTGAAGCTGTTGTGAAAATTGCTCGTTCTATTCAAAGAAACCGTGCCGGATTGAAAGATCCAAATCGTCCTATTGGTTCGTTTATTTTCTTAGGTCAAACTGGTGTTGGTAAAACACAATTGGCTAAAGTTTTAGCTAAAGAATTATTCGATTCTGAAGATGCTTTGGTTCGAATTGACATGAGTGAATACATGGAGAAATTTGCTATTTCTCGTTTAATTGGGACGTTTTCAACATGCTTTTACAAGTATTAGACGACGGATTCTTGACAGACAGTTTAGGTCGAAAAATTGATTTCAAAAACACTATTATTATCATGACTTCAAATGTTGGAGCAAGACAATTAAAAGATTTTGGTCAGGGAGTAGGTTTTGGAACTGCTGCTAAAGTGGCGCAAGCTGATGATAATTCGAAAAGTATCATTGAAAATGCTTTAAAGAAAACATTCGCTCCTGAATTCTTAAACAGAATTGACGATGTAATTGTATTTAATGCATTAGAAAAACATGATATTGATTTGATTATCGAAATCGAATTGAAAAAATTATACGCAAGAGTTGCCGATTTAGGATACCAATTGAATCTTTCTGACAAAGCAAAAGCATTTATTGCAGACAAAGGTTTTGATAAGCAATTTGGTGCAAGACCATTAAAAAGAGCCATTCAAAAGTATGTGGAAGACACTCTTGCTGAAGAAATCATCACTTCAAAAATTACTGCCGGAGATGAGATTTTCATGGATATCGAAGACGGTTCTCAGGAATTAACTGTAAAAATTCAAAAAACAGGAGAAGCAACTAATCCATAAAACTGCTATCCATTTCATACTTAAACCCGTTACGTTTTCATAACATAACGGGTTTATTCTTTTAACACAATTGGCAGTAATTTAAATAACAAATAACTACATTTGGCGTTTTAACAAAACAGTCTAAATTTCAATAAAAAATCACAATGAATAAAGTTGTCGTAGGTAGCGAAGAGTGGTGTTCCTTCCCTGAATTAGGAATCCCAACAATAAAAGCCAGAGTAGATTCGGGAGCAAAAACTTCTGCCCTACACGCTATTAATATTGCGCCTTTTATCAAGAATGAATCGAATTGGGTTAAATTCGATATCAATCCTATCCAAAACAACTCTAAAACAATTATTCATTGCGAAGCACCTTTGGTAGACAAAAGAATCGTAAAAAGTTCTAGCGGATTTAGAGAACAACGTTATGTTATTCAAACTAATCTAAAAATTGGTGATATCATTTGGCCAATAGAAATGACTTTGACCAATAGAGATACTATGGGTTTCCGTATGCTTTTAGGTCGCGAAGCCATGAGCGGAAGAATCCTTGTAGATCCGGAACAACGATTTTTATTGGGTCAACCCACTTCAGACAGCTTAAAGGAAATTTATAAAAATTCAGAAAAAGCACCTAGCGGTTTACGCATTGGTTTATTAGCCAGCAATCCTGAATTGTACAGCAACAAAAGAATCATGGAAGCAGGAGAAATGCGTGGTCACGAAATGCACTTCTTGAACATTAAAGAATGTTACATCAAACTAGATGCAAAAACTCCTGAGATTCATTATCGTGGCGGAAAAATACTAAATCAATTTGACGCCATTATCCCTAGAATTCGACCAAGTATCACCTTTTACGGCTGTGCTTTAACACGTCAATTTGAAGCTTTAAAAGTATTTTGCTTAAATTCGGCTACAGCTATAACACAATCGCGAGATAAATTATATTCACTACAATTACTTTTGAATAGCGGAATTGATATTCCAACAACCGGTTTTGCTAATTCTCCTTTAGACACTGACGATTTAATAAAAATGGTTGGTGGTTCGCCTTTAATCATAAAATTATTGGAAGGAACTCAAGGAAAAGGAGTGGTTTTAGCCGAAACAAAAAAAGCAGCAGAAAGTGTTATTAATGCTTTCAAAAGTTTGAATGCTAATATTCTTGTTCAGGAATTTATCAAAGAAGCCAACGGAAAAGATTTACGTCTGTTTGTGGTAGATGGAAAAGTGGTGGCAACTATTCAACGTGAGGCTATGCCTGGCGAGTTTAGAGCTAACATTCACCTTGGTGGAACAGCCTCAATCATCAAAGCAACTCCAGAAGAGAAAAAAATAGCTATTAAAGCCGCTAAAGCCATGGACTTAAAAGTAGCAGGTGTAGATATTATTCGTTCTTCTAAAGGTCCTTTATTACTCGAAGTAAACTCTTCTCCTGGTCTTGAAGGAATCGAAACAGCAACCAACAAAGATATTGCTGGTGAAATGATTAAGGCTATCGAAAAGAATTTCAAATTAGACGCCACAAATTCTAAACCGAAAGAACAATAAATAATATGGATAACAGGGCTAAAACAAGTCCTGTATAATTCAGCTTTGATAATTTCTCTTTAAAAACAAGAATCCCTACAATACTTCCCAACAAAATAACTCCCATATTCATTCCTGCAAAAACAGTGGATGGGTTTGTTGAGAAAGCTTGATGTGCTTTCAAATAAAACAATATATTCCCAAAGTTAAAACCACCTACTAATAATCCAAATAGCAGATTATTGAACTCAAAAGACTTCTTCTGAACAATGATTTCATATAACACTAAACCAATCATACAAATGAAAGCGATTCCAAAAATAACAAACAAAGAAGTCACATAAGGAATTGCAGTAAAAGCAGCGACTTTTTTGAACAAAATATCAATAATTCCAAAACCGAAGAAAACCAAAATCGGGTATTTTAAATCTGATTTTGTATTATCGGAGGTTTTATTCAGCACACAAAACAAAGCCAAAAAACCAATTGTAATTCCGATTAATTTAGCAACCGAAAACACTTCTTTAAAAAGCAACCAAGCAGCTAAAATAGACACAAACAAGGACAATCTTTGAGCCGCATCGGTTTTTACAATTCCGATATTTTTAATGGAAGCAATTAAAAACAAAAAAACTACAGGTAGCAAAATCCCCAAAGCCCCATAAAGTAAAAACGGAGCTTCTGTTGTAATTGAGATTACTTCTGGAGAAAAAACAGCATAACAAAGCAACAATGCAAAAAGATAATTAAACAATACTATTTGCTTTGCATTCGTAGACCATTTTCGAGCAATTTTAAAAATCACTCCTACCGAAACACTACAAATAATACTTAAAAATAAATACAACATAAAATTAAAAGCTAAAAAACACAAAAGCCATCCGACGCGTCGGATGGCTTTATTTATTTATAAAAAGTTAATTTACAAGAAAATATTTAATACATAATAGCAAATAGCTGCTAAAAGTGCCGAAATAGGAATGGTTAAAATCCAAGCCCAAATCAAACTAACGGTTACTCCCCATCGTACTGCCGAAACCCTTTTAGTTAATCCAACACCAATAATAGAACCTGTCTCCCCATCGTACTGCCGAAACCCTTTTAGTTAATCCAACACCAATAATAGAACCTGTAATAGTATGAGTTGTAGATACCGGAATTTTTAAATGCTCCGTAAAATATAAGGTCAAAGCTCCAGCTGTTTCAGCTGCAACCCCTTCAAAAGAAGTTACTTTAGTGATTTTAGACCCCATTGTTTTTACAATTTTCCAACCACCACTCAATGTTCCTGCTGCAATAGCCGAATAACACGCTAATGGAATCCATTCGGGCATAATTCCCGGAGTATCTCCATCAGGCAAAGCCACTTGTAACCAACTAGGCATTGACTCTAAAGCTACTCCTTCTTGATTAATATAAACAATTACTGCTGCTGCAATAATACCCATAACTTTTTGAGAATCGTTTCCACCATGTCCTAAACTAAATGCCGCCGAAGATAGTAATTGCATCTTTTTTAGCATTTTCTCCGATTGATGATGACTCAAACTACTAAATACCAAACAAAAGGTACTGATTGACAAAACAATAAAACCAACTAAAAGCCATTTTATATTATGAGGCTCAAAAGCGACACTCCAAAAATGAGATTCAAATCTTGGCTTTTCAATATCATCAATCATCATACTTTTTACAAACCAAATTGTAGCAATCATTAAAACAACAGTGAAAATCTTTGGATAAATACTTTTTCTAGCTGCATTTAATAACCAAATTGATATTAAATAAGATGCAATTGCCCCTACTAATGGTGCCAAAAATATAAAAGCGATAATAATCATTACACCTGTTGGCAATCCGCCTGGTTTGCCTGGATCGTACCAGTTTACAATATTATACCAATGTCTAGTAATGGTAACACCATCTTCAACAACAGTATAATCTGAAAAACCGTGCATATATAAATAGCGTGAGCCACAGCTGCACCAGCAAATCCACCAATTAATGTATGAGAAGAACTTGACGGAATTCCTAACCACCAGGTTAACAAATTCCAGCAAATAGCAGCAATAACACCTGCTAGAATTACAATCAAATTAATATCAATAGTGTGCGCTGTTTTTGCTACTGTATCAGCTACTCCAAAACCAAAAACCCAATAGGCTAAGAAATTAAAAAAAGCAGCCCAAACCACTGCCTGAAAAGGAGTCAATACTTTTGTAGCAACTACTGTTGCAATAGCATTAGCCGCATCATGAAAACCATTTATGTAATCAAAAATAAGTGCTAAAACTATAATTGTGATAAGTAAAGTCATACGTGATTACTTCAAAGAATAAATTAAATTTAAGAATGTTTAACCGAAATAGATTCTAAAACACTCGCTACACTCTTACATTTGTCTGTAGCTGATTCTAGGATAGATAATACTTCTTTGTATTTAATGATGTTCTTAGCGTCGGTTTCATTTTCGAAAATTTCAAAAACCGCTTTGTTATAAACATTATCTGATTTGTTTTCTAACTTAGAAATTTTAGCACAAGCCGCTTTAATTTTATGTGCATTTTTAAAATCTCTCAATTCTTTTACCGCAATTTCAATATTTTGACAAGCTTCAAGATTAATCTCTGTCAATTTTCTAATTGACTTAGTAATCTTATCTACCTGATACAAACGCATAATACTTGAAGCACCATGCAAACGATCGGCAACATTATCAATAGAAGTTACCAAAGAGTGGATGTCTTCTCTATCAAACGGAGTAATAAAGTTTCTACTCAGTTCTAAATTAGTCTGACGGGTAATGTCTTCACCTTTTTGTTCTAACTCGTCAATTTTATGAAAAAGAACTTCTCTCTCTTTCAAAGGTAGGTTTACAGCTTCGTGTAAATTAGAAGCCAACTCAATCAAATTACTAGAAGCTTCTTCAAAAAGTGGAAAGAATTTTTTATCCTTTGGTACTAAAAATTGGAAAATACTGTTTATTGACATTTTTTACTTTATTTTTTAGAAAGCAAAAATACTTTTTTTTATTTCATGTTAAAGTTATTTTAAAGATTAATACTCCTAAATCGTGAAATTTTATTCTCTGTACATTCCTTCCTACTATTCGAATAAACTAAAATTTAAAAAGCGACTTAAATCAGGTTAGAACAAATCCATATATATTTAAAATTTAACCAAAAAAATCAATTGCAGAAATCTAAAAAAACAACAGAACATTAAACCCCTAACCCTTTTAAAACTACAACTCTTTAAAACCAAAGTTCAAAAAACTCATTCGGCATCGATTATTTTCACAAAAAACAACTTATTCCTAAAAAATTAAATAAGAATCCCTATAATTAAAAGTAGTAAAAACATATATTTGCTCTTTTTTTAAAATTATTCACAAAAACCCAATAAAGGTTTTTGCTTTTTATAAAAAACTGTATTTTTGGGAACTCTTATGAAAGACAACAGAATTAAATATCAATCTCCGATAGCAACTCAAATTTGGGTTTCAATTTCTGTTACAACTACTACTACCCCTTAGGGGTATTTATCATTACATATAATCCTAAATTTATACATACTTTTTTATTAGAAGAAAGGTGTTGGGTGTATATAAAGTATTGCATTTTTAAAATAAAACAAACAAAATGAAAGTATTAAAATTTGGCGGAACTTCGGTTGCCAATGCAAAAAATATAAAACTAGTTCTAGATATTGTTCTCAACAAAGCTAAAAAAGACAAACTCATTGTAGTGGTTTCTGCCCTTAGCAAAGTAACCGATTTTGTAAGCGAACAAAGCAGTTTATTAAGCCATATTAAAAGAATCATCAACCACCTGGAAACTATTTTAGATGGCTGTTTCCTTTTGGGCGAATTATCTGCCAGAACATCTGATACTATTTTAAGTTTTGGCGAATTACTTTCATCATATATTATTGCAGAATCTTTAAAGCAAAACCTAAAAAACAGTAGTTACAAAGACAGCCGTGAGTTGATTAAAACCAACAACAATTACGGAAAAGCTGCCGTAAACTTCGAAGTAACAAACTTGTTGACTACTGCCTTTTTTAGTGCAAATGAGTCTCAAGTAGTTGTGATGCCAGGTTTTATCGCTTCTTCTTTAGACGAAATCAATACCACTTTAGGTCGCGGCGGATCAGATTATACTGCAGCTATTATGGCTGGAGCATTAAACGCTACTGAACTGGAAATCTGGACTGACGTAAACGGAATGTTTACTGCTAATCCTAAAATTGTAAAACAAGCCCAGCCAATTGCCTCTATCTCTTATCAGGAAGCGATGGAGTTGTCGCATTTTGGTGCCAAGGTTTTATACCCGCCAACAATCCAACCGGTTTTAAGAAAGAACATTCCAATTCATATCAAAAACACTTTCGAACCAGAAGCTGAAGGAACTTATATTTCGAATGTTTCTACTTCCAATGGAAATCCAGCAAGAGGAATCAGCCATATTGACAACATTACTTTGATTACACTGGAAGGCCCAGGAATGATTGGAGTTTCAGGTTCATCAAAAAGACTTTTCGAAGTTTTATCTTCCGAAAACATCAATGTAATTTTCATCACTCAGGCTTCTTCTGAGCATTCTATTTGTATCGGAATCTTGAATTCTGATGCCGAAGTGGCTGAAAATGCAATCAACAAAGCATTCGAAATCGAAATTGCGCAAAACAAAATCGATCCATGCATTGTGGAGAAAAATCTTTGCATCATTGCATTGGTTGGCGAAAACATGAAAAATCACCAGGGACTAAGCGGAAGAATGTTTAGTACTTTGGGTAAAAATAACGTGAACATCAGAGCGATTGCTCAGGGTGCTTCTGAAAGAAATATCTCGGCAGTAATTAACGAAAGAGACGTTAAAAAAGCCTTGAATACTTTGCATGAAAACTTCTTCGAGGAAAACACCAAACAGCTGAATTTATTCGTGATGGGTGTTGGAAATGTAGGAGAGAAATTCATTGAGCAAATCCACCAACAAAAGAAATTCTTAAAAGAAAATCTAAAAATCAATGTTCGCGTGATTGCTTTGTCTAATTCAAGAAAGATGCACTTTGATGACGATGCAATTAATTTAGACTCTTGGCAAGCTGCCCTTGAAAATGGAGAAGCAGCAAACAGAGAATTATTTATAGAAAAAGTAGCTGCGTTAAATTTACGTAACTCTATTTTTGTAGATATTACTGCTAATGCTGATGTGGCTGCCACTTACGAACACTTTTTAAGACAAAGTGTGGGTGTGGTAACTTGTAACAAAATTGCCTGTGCTTCGGCTTATGACAATTATAAAAACCTGAAAAAACTATCAAGACAATACAACGCACCATTCTTGTTTGAAACTAATGTGGGTGCAGGATTACCAATTATCGATACGGTTAAAAACCTAATCGCTTCAGGTGATAAAGTGCATAAAATCCAAGCCGTTTTATCAGGAAGTTTGAACTTTATCTTTAACAATTTTGACGAAAACAACTCGTTCCACGATGTAGTTAAAGAAGCTGGAGTTCAAGGATTTACTGAGCCTGATCCAAAAATTGACTTAAGCGGAATTGACGTAGCCAGAAAAATTCTGATTTTAATTCGCGAAAGCGGTTACAAAATGGAAATTGAAAATATCGAAAATCAGGCTTTCTTACCAAAGGAATGTATGGATACTAAAAATAACGAGGAGTTTTTCAAATCGTTAATTACTTACAACAGCCATTTTGAAGGTATTTTGGCGGAAGCCAAACAAAAAGACAGCAGATTGAAATTTGTGGCTCAGTTTGAAAATGGAAAGGCAAGCGTAGGTTTGCAATTCATCCCAAAAGACCATCCATTCTACAACTTAGAAGGAAAAGACAATATCGTTTTATTCTTTACTGATCGTTATGTGGATCAACCTTTATTGATAAAAGGTGCCGGTGCCGGAGCAGCAGTTACGGCTTCGGGAATTTTTGCCGATGTAATTAGAATTGGAAATGTTTAAAAAAAGTTGCTAAGTCACTAAGCTCCTAAGATTCTAAGAATAGAAAAAAACTTAGAAACTTAGGAACTCAGAATCTTAGAATCTCAGAAACTATACAAAAATGAATGAAGTAAAAGTATTTTGCCCTGCAACTATTGCCAACCTTTCCTGCGGATTTGACGTTCTGGGATTGTGTTTAGACAATGTAGGAGACGAAATGATTGTTCGAAAAACGGCCGAAAAAGGCATTCGCATCACCGATGCTGGAAGAAGTAGATGCCGATTTTGGTTTCGAAATCGAAATTTACAAACACATCAAAGCAGGAAGCGGTATTGGTAGTTCGGCGGCTAGTTCGGCAGGAGCTGTCTTTGCGGCTAACGAATTATTAGGCAATCCATTTACCAGAAAAGAATTGGTGAAATTTGCGATGCAAGGTGAAAAATTAGCTTCCGGAAATGCGCATGCTGACAACGTTGCCCCTGCCCTTTTAGGCGGATTCACGTTGGTTAGAAGTTCAAATCCTTTGGATATCATTAAAATTGATAGCCCTGACGAATTGTTTGCAACGGTAATTCACCCACAAATTGAGTTGAAAACTTCCGATGCACGTTCGGTATTAAAACAAACCGTTTCTCTGAAAAGTGCTATTACGCAATGGGGAAATGTAGGCGGATTAATAGCTGGATTGTACACTCAGGATTACGATTTAATCGGACGTTCGCTGCATGACGAAATTGTAGAACCGTTGCGAAGCGTATTGATTCCAGGTTTTGATTTAATCAAACAATCGGCTTTAGAAAATGGAGCTTTAGGTTCAGGAATTTCAGGTTCTGGCCCTTCAATTTTTGCATTAAGCAGAGGAAAAGCAACCGCCGAAAAAATTGCCAAAGGCATGAGTGCCGTTTACGATACAATGAATTTACCTTATGAAATTCATGTTTGTAAAGTGAATGACACGGGAATGAGAGTGATTTAGTCCCGAGTACTTAGTCCTTAGTCCCTAGTTTTATTACTAACGACTAAGGACTAAGGACTAACGACTAAGGACTCATAAAAATAAATCTTAAGGACTAAGTACTAATAAACTAAGGACTATTATAAAAAATGAAATATTACAGTTTAAACCATAACGCACCAAAAGTTTCTTTTCAGGAAGCAGTAATTCAAGGATTAGCAGCCGATAAAGGATTGTATTTCCCGGAAAGCATCACTCCGCTTCCACAATCTTTTTTTGACAATATTGAGAACTTAAGTCATGAGGAAATTGCTTTTGAAGCGATTCAGCAATTTGTAGGTGACGAAATTCCAACTGAAACCCTAAAACAAATCATTGCCGAAACTTTATGTTTTGACTTTCCTGTGGTTCCTGTAGAAAACGGAATCTATTCTCTGGAATTATTCCACGGTCCTACGATGGCATTTAAGGACGTTGGAGCGCGTTTTATGTCGCGTTGTCTGGGTTATTTTAACAAAGACAAAAAAGACAATACCAATACGGTTTTGGTAGCTACTTCCGGAGATACAGGTGGAGCTGTTGCCAGTGGTTTTCTTGGGGTACAAGGAGTTGAAGTAATCATTCTTTATCCTTCCGGAAAAGTGAGTGATATCCAGGAAAGACAACTGACTACGTTGGGACAAAACATCAAAGCACTTGAAGTAGATGGTGTTTTTGACGATTGCCAGGACATGGTTAAAAAAGCGTTTTTGGACGAAAGCTTGAAACACAAAAAGCTAACTTCGGCTAACTCGATTAACATTGCACGCTGGTTGCCACAAATGTTTTATTTCTTCTTTGCTTATAAAGCCCTGAAATCACAAAACAAACCTTTAGTTTTTTCTTGCCCGAGTGGTAATTTCGGAAATATTTGTGCCGGTATTATTGCTAAGAAAATGGGATTAGATATTGAACATTTTGTAGCTTCAACTAACGTTAATGATACTGTTCCAAGATTTTTAACTAACGGAATTTACGATCCAAAACCATCTATTGCAACAATTTCTAATGCAATGGACGTAGGTAATCCAAGTAACTTTATCCGTATTCAGGAAATGTATGGAAATGATTTGGAGCAGTTTAAAAAAGATTTCTCTTCTTATACTTATAATGACGAAGAAACTTTGGCTGCCATGAAAAACATCTACAAAACGGATGGTTACATTGCCGAACCACACGGAGCAGTAGGTTATTTAGGTTTGAAAAAAGAGCTAGAAAATTACCCAAATGCCCTTTTCTTAGAAACCGCTCATCCTATCAAGTTTTTAGATGTGGTAGAACCAGCCTTAGGAATAACATTGCCTATTCCTACTCAAATTAAAAGTGTACTAAACAAAGAAAAAGTAAGTACTAAAATCAAAACCTATGACGAATTGAAAGCCTTTTTAGGATAAGATTCAAAACATAAATATACCAAACGGCTAGGAAGTAATTTCTAGCCGTTTTTTTTGTTTAAGTTAATACTTAAAATAAAATACAAAAAAATTAAAAACCTTTTATTATTTTGCAATAAATTATCTACATATTTGAAACTAAAATTATGTAACGTCTATTACACATATAAATAGTTGTAGTGAATTTTAATGAAAAGACTATTCAATTTAAGAAGCAAATAATACTGATGAAAACAGATATAACAAGAAGACAAATAGAAGTTCTCCAATTAATAGCAGGAGGTCTTACAGAAGAAGAAATCGCAAAAACACTAAACATCTCTTACATAACTGTTAATAGTCATAAATCTTCGCTTTATAAGAGACTTGGTGTTAATAATTCTGTATCAGCAGTTATAACAGGAATTGATTTGGGGTTAATAAAATGGGAATTGGTTTCAAAAAATAGAATTGAAAGACTAATTGAATTTAAACCAGAATATTTACAATCTGGTATAACAATACTAAATTACTTTTCTACAATTTTACGCCAAAAGAATCCAAATACAAAATCAATTGTAAGAATTGAACAAGAAGGACTAAATGTCAGACTTTTAATAATTCCCGAAAAAAGTGATGAAGTTCAGGTTATTGAAAAAACTTTGGAAGAATATGGACTTGTAATTTCAGGAAAAATTAAAACAACAGAATTTTTAACTGATAACATGCAAATTTTAGAATTGGAGAATAAATTGGAAATATCAAAATTGGAATTAAGATTTGCATGTAAACAACTAGAATACGAAAGACAAAACAACAAAGAAAAAATAGCCAATATTGAGAATGAAATAAATTGGCTACGTGGCCAAATTGGGAATTCTCTTTCCAATATGAACAAAATAACAATGAGTACAAATCATTATTTGGTTAAAAATGTAAAACAGAATTTTCCATCAAATGATAAAGCATTATTGAAATCATTAGATATAATTGAACAATTCTTGATAATACAACAAAATGAACCGAACAAAGAAGAAATCATTAAAACATTAGAAAGTGTAAAAAAGAAAAATCCAGCAATATTAGAATTTATTAAAGATTTTACACAGAAAACTACAAGTACTGCTTCAGGTAAACTACTTTATGATTTAATTAGCTCAATAGTTTAAAAGTTCTATACCATTGTTTTAACCTGATGGCGGAAATGCTTTCCGTGCCGCCAAAGGTGAGCAAATAGAAACACTTTGTAGAGTTACTGGATGAGATTCCTCATTCTTCGGAATGACAAGATTGCGGGTATCTCATACCCCACTAGCGCTCGTTTGTAACGAGTGCCTGCCTACTTCTATAAACAAAACGAAGCGTTTGCAACGCGAATCACTAAACCAAAAATAATTTAAAACCAAAACATGAAAAAAAACTTAATTTTAATACTTGGATTTTGCTGTTTTACAATGATGTCGTTTACTATTAAAGATGTAATTGATTATCTATCAACAGGCTCTGAATTGAGTTTCAATAATGAAAAATATGATTTAGCATGGAGTTCTCACCCAAATGCAACTTATTACAAACAAGAATATTTACGAAAATCAGACAAACTGGAGAAATACGAAAAAATGATTCTTGTGGAAGCCATTAAAACCTCTTTGAATCCTGAAAAAGCAAGCCAAATAAAAATCAATGAGCTTACTAACTTAAAAAAAACAAATCCGATAGTCAATTTCAAACAAGCAGAATCATCAAATCAAAATGACAAAATTATTTCGTTTACTATTAGCGGAGGCAATATTCTGGAATGGAATGTCTATAAATACCAACAACAGCAAATAGAAAACGAAAATATGATTATCCTATATGCCTATTCGTTTAGAAATTATGTTTCTACTAAAGAAGACGTGACAAAGTTTATGAATCATGTTAAAAATAATGAAAACCAAATGATTGAAACTATCAATAAAACCAACATACCAAAAGTTAAAATAAAATAACAGATTTTCATCTAAGCATGTGCTTCTAAAAACACAAAGTTCTCAAAGCTAGACAAAATAAAGCTTTGCGAACTTTGGATTTTTTCATAAAAAACTAAGAATTAAAAACTTAGCGTTCTCTGCGGTAATTTTTTACAACACGAATCGTTAAAAAAGAAATAATTTAAAAAAAACACTTTGACCCCACTTTGAATCCTTTTTCCAAAAAAGTATAAAACGAAAAAAACCCCTTGAAATCAAGGGGTTTAAAAGTGATCCCAGAAGGAATACTTTTGCCACTCTAAAGGCGCACTCTCATTGATTTTGTTTTATTTTATGGGTCTTTTTCGTGCCAATTCTGCACGGATAATGGACAGTTTCTTCTCAATTGATGCCAGTTCATCTATCATTTCTTCGCTTTCCATTCTATAAGCTTCTGGTGGTTCTTCACATACATCTAAACCTTCTGCCCAGTCTTTTTCTTCACTGAAAATATACTTTAAATCGATTTCAGGAAATTCAATCATGAGTTTCCGAATAAAAACTGATGAAAACTCAGCTGTACCCATAAAGTACCTTCCTATCATTGTTGGGCTAACTTCCATTTTTTCAGCTACTTCCTTATTCGATAAGTTCTTTGCTTTAAAGAACAGATGGAGTTTTTCGTGATACTTCATAATTTAGAATCGGTATAAATTAATACTTTAAATAGATTTTTATGATTTAAAATCTATTTAAAGTAGATTTATTTATTAGTTTTGGGGTATAAATATTAATCTTATGACAAATATAACAACAAATATTAATAATGATGATGTGCAAACGCATATCGATAAGGCTCACGAACTTATCGATAAGTATTTACCGACAGCATACGTAGATGAAGTATTAAAAAAACTTCCTGAAGGTCATAATATCACCAAAGGGATGATTCGAAATGTTCGTGCCAAATTGAATAATAGATTAGAAATTCTCAATGCGCTAGTCGAAGTAGCACTTGAGAATAAATCCAAAATTGAAACCTTAATAAAGCTAACCGCTTAAATCACTTAATCCATGACACATTTAAACCCAACATCTAACACTATTTTTCCCGGAATGATGGATTCGGCTACCGAATTCTTTGTTTCAAAAGGAGAAGTAAAAATCATTCAAAATTCTAAAGTGCTCCCTTTTTGCGAAATATCATCAGCAACGATGCAAGTTCTCGAGGAAGCCATAAACAATGATCAGCACGCTAAAAGGGAATTACTGGACATGCACCCCAATTCTAAAATAAAAAGACTGGAGCAATTTGCCATGTGTCGTTTTGGAGGATTGGATTTTCAAGGCGATATCAAAGATGGCGAATTGCAGGATGGCGAATACTGGCCATGTCCTAATCATGGTAATTGTAAAAGCGAAGGTATCCTTTGCAAGTTGCCAAATTACAATGGGGAACGCCTTAAAAAAGAAGATGTAAAGCTATTGCAGCTTACAGCTACTAATATGACAAACGAAGTAATTGGAGAGAAAATGGATATGCCGATGGGAACACTTCACAAGTTTAAAAAGCAATTGTATCAAAAACTAAACATACAAACCAAGCAGGAAGGAGTAATGATTTCCTTTTTGCTCAATCTCATTCAGCTGTAAGTTGAATATACGTTCTTACACAGCCTGTGTGTGCACTTACACACAAAAAACCACTCTGTAGTGGAGTGGTTTTTTTTCTCTTAAATTAAAAACCAACGATATGTTAGAAGAACTACAATTAAAAATAGACTTATACCAGGAGCAAATTGATAATCTGGAACAATCGGGACATTTTACGGAAAAGGAAATTGAAGTTAAATCAATTCCTCTTAAGGCACATTTGGAACTTTTAAAGCAAATTTTAAATCTTAGAAAATTTTCTTTAGTAGCAAATGCTGCAGCTAATAGAATGTATGAGTTTATTATTGCCAGCGAAACCATGAGAACTCCAACTCATGAAAAATATGGAATGACCCAAGAATCCTATGACGAAGGCAGTAAAATGCACGATAAATTTTTCAATCCATCATACTTCATTGCAGTACAACAACCTGAGTTCCTAACCCCAAATCAACAGGAGGCCTAAAAAATGAGCTACGTAAAAGACACCGACATATTTAATGCAACCAATGGAGGCCTCGAAATTATTACAGCCTATTATCCTAATGCTTTAAAAGTAATCACTAAAACTACCCGTCAGTTTAAAATTCGTGATTCTGAGAAAACAGCATCCGCTTCTTTAAAACAGCTGCAAAATGGAGTTTGGGTAGTGACTGATTTTGGAGGCGATCAAGTGCCACGTAATGGAATTATGATATGCCAAAAAGAAGAAAATATTTCTTATGGAGAAGCTTGTGCTTTACTTGGTGCTCGTTACAACATTAAAGGTGCTGAATTGCAGGTGTATAAACCAATCATCGAAAAACGTGCTTTGGCAGCCGATGAAACTCCTAAATCCTATCATTTTGTTTACAATGAAACCATTTCTGATAAAGAATTGGCATTGTTGGGACCACGTGTAAACGAGAAACATTGTGATGATTTTAAACTTCGTTCCTGTAAATCTTTTGCTTACTGCAAAGAAAATGAAACCATAGTAACCACAGCAACTGAGGATTATCCAATATTAGTTTTTGACTTTGGTAACTGGCAAAAAATCTACCAACCCAATTCTTTCGACAAACAATACCGTTTTAGATATGCTGGAGATAAACCCAAAAAACATGCTTTTGGGATGGATTTAATCGAAAAGGAATACCACCGATTAAAACAAAAATATGAAGATGAATATGATTGGTCAATTGAAGACGAAACGGATGAAGCTGATAATTCCAAAAGTAAAAAGAAAGATTACAAACTAGATGCTGTTTTTATTGTTAGCGGTGGTTCTGATGGGATTAATTTAAGGTCGTTCGATAAATTTCCTATTTGGTTCAATTCCGAAAGTGAGCATTTAGATTGGAAAGAATACAAGGATTTAAAAGCATGGGCTAAGGACATTTACTATGTTGCCGATTTAGACAACACAGGAATAAAACAAGCCATTGCAATGGGATTGAAATTCTTAGATATCAAATTGTTATTTCTTCCTGAAAAATTAAAACAGTTTAATGACAAACGCGGTAATCCCTGTAAGGACTTTAAAGACTACGTAGATAAATTTTACAATTCAGATAAAGCAAACATTTTTACATCAGGATTTGATAAAATTATTGCGAACTCATTGCCATTGCAGTTCTGGACGGAATCTTGGAACAAAACCTCTAAAAAAACAGCTTATAATTTATCCAATACCCGATTGTATCAGTTTTTAAATCTAATGGGCTTTGGGCGTTACGAAACTCCAGATACTAAAGAAGGTTTTATTTATATCAAAAAGGAAGGTTCTATTGTAAAGAAAATGACTCCCAATGATATTGAAAACTATGTGCATTCGTTTCTTGAGGAACGCCAGATGCACCCTGATTTAAGAGATTATATTTATAATTCGCCTAAGCTGAATGAAAGGTCATTATCTAAATTACCGAATGTGAAAATCGATTTCAATTCAGCCGATAAGCACTCCCAATTTTTATTCTTCAATAAGAAGATTTTAAAAATCACTGCTACCGAAATTACAGAACACAAGCAAGGTGAAATAGACAAATTTGTTTGGGAAGATAAAATCATTGATTTTCCAATTAAAAAAGAGGATCCACATTTTAATATCAGCACTGATGCCGATGGCAACATGGATATTGAGGTATTGAAAAAAGACAATCCGTACCTGAATTTTATGATTAATGCTTCAAGGGTTCACTGGCGAAAGGAATTGGAGGAATCATTCGAAAAGAGTACCCAAAAAGAAGCCGATGCTTATTTTGCTGCAAATCAATTTAACATAGCTGGGGATAATTTAAGCGAAGATGAAATCTATGAGCAAAAATTACATCTAATCAATAAAATCTACTGCATAGGCTATTTACTGCATTGCTATAAGGACGAAAGTAAACCGTGGTGTGTGTTTGCAATGGACAACAAGATTTCCGAAACTGGAGAATCACATGGTGGTTCTGGAAAATCGGTTGGTTTAGGAAGTTTGGACAACATCCGTAAAAGAAGGTTTTACATAAAAGGTCGTGATGCCAATGTGACTAAAAATGACTTTATCTACCATGGAGTGACTGAGGATACCGATTTTATTTTGATTGATGATGCCAATCAGTATTTGGATTTCGCCTTTTTCTACTCGGAGATAACAGGTTCTTTAAAGGTGAATCCAAAAAACGGTCAGCCTTATGAGATTTCGTTTAATGATTCGCCAAAATTCCTGATTACGTCCAACTTTACTATTCGTGACGATGGACCATCAACCGCACGAAGATTGCTTTTTTGTTCTTTCTCCGATTATTACCACGAGAATAACAACGACGAATACAAGGAATCTAGAAATATTGCGAGCGATTTTGGAGGTCGAAATCTGTTTTCCGGATTTACAGAGGCGGAATGGAATGCCTACTATAATTTTTGCGCTCAGTGTGTACAGTTCTTTTTATCACAGCCTCACAAAATCAGTCCGCCAATGGACAATGTGACCAAAAGAAGTTTGCGTGCCGAAATGGGAGAAGCTTTCGAAGGTTGGGCTGATGCGTTTTTTGCCAATAGAGAAACGAATCCAGGAACATTAGAAGAAGGCGCTTTTAAATATTTAGATAATTATTTCTCTAAAGAATTTGCTTTTGAAGATTTTACTAAAGAAACCAAGCTAGGAAAATGGTCAGTAAATAAATTCAAAAAAGCCATTAAAGCCTATTGCCAGTTAAACGGCTACATTTTCAACCCTAAAGATTTGCATAATGATAATGGCCGAATCATACAAAAAATAGACGGAAAAGCTAAAGAAGTCCTTTTCATTAGAACCATAGAACAGCAGGAAGTTATAGTAGATACCGATGTGAAAGAATACACAAACGAAAACGAAATTTTTGAAGAATAACAATCACTTAAATAAATAAAGCCATGAGCAGAATTACCAAACAAATTGCAGAAAGTACAGCATTAGCATTAGTAAAAGGAAAATACAGCAAACTTTCTAAAAAGGAAACTGAATTCAAGCAGATGATAGAAGAATTATTACTCAATAAAATTCCTGAAGATGTTCTAAAATTCTTCAAAAAATATCCAAACTACACAGAAACTTCAAACACAGTAGTATTAAGTGGAAATGGATGGAATTTTGAAAGGATAGCGCTTAAAAATGAGATTCCCGCTATTCATGGAGGTCAAATTCAATATTTACCTGAACCCGAAACTGCGGTAAAATTATTATCCCTTTTTAACGGACATAAGGATTTAAAAAAACAGATTGAAAGGTTAAAAAAGGATTTAGAAATCACAATTTTCAATCTGAGAACTTATAAATCAGTTCAGGAAAACTTTCCAGAAGCATTTGAATTACTTCCTAAAATAGTCAATAATTCAGTTCAGTTGAACTTATCAGATATCAGAAATAGAATTAAAGAATAATCAAATAAATCAATAAAAATGAAAAATTTAGAAGCAACAGGAACAATTGTAAGAGTATTAGAAACGGAAGTACGTGGAGAAAATCAGTTTAAGACCAGAAAGGTACACCTTAAAACAGAGGAAGAATATCCTCAAACCATAGAGTTGCAGTTTACCCAAGGGAATGTAACGCTATTAGACGGCAAAAAAGAAGGTGACAAAGTAAAAATAACCTACAACCTTAAAGGAAAAGAGTACACTAAAGATGGAAATCCACTTGTATTCAATACACTTCAAGGCTGGAAAATTGAAAAACTAGCCTGATGTACAGCTGTTACGAAATCAAAAAGATATTTGCGCTTTGCAATACGGTTTTTGAAGTATTTAAAGCCTGTGAAGCTTTTGAAGCAATTATCAAAGATGGCGATATGCCTGTTGAAAGGGAACGATTTTTAAAACGAGAATCGGTAGTTAGATCCAGACAAATTAAATCTTTCAAGCGATGAAATTACTAGAAGTACGTGCAGCACTAAGAACCGCCACTAAACAGGATTTGTTTAGTGGCGATATCAACAACATGAGAGCAAAACAATGGGTAAAAGAAAACGTGACCGTTTTTTATCTGGATTGGGAAACCAATATACTCTCGGGACCTCACATCGTAACAGAGAACAATAATTTTAATGATCTCTATAAGCGAATGGCTTTTGGCAAATGTGGCGTAATCACTCCACGACCTAATGTTATAACCGATGAGTTCTTGTTTGACTTAGTGTTGCGCGAAGCTTCTATAGATGATCTAAAGGACACGCCCCGACACATTAAACTCAACCGAATTTACTATGTCTATGCCGCTCAAAAACTCACAGGGCCTTTTTATACCGATAATAGCACTACGAGTTTGTTTCTTGAAAATCTAGTTGCCAAAAAACAAATTTTTGTACCCAATGAAAGGCAGCATTTTAAATTAAAATTTTTAAATAAAACCGCTTAAATCACTTAATCCATGACACAAGACAACAACATTATCGAAATCCCCGTAAAGGTAATCCTGACTGGCGAATTCAACAACTTCGATTCCTGGTTAAAAAACACTCAGGCACTCGCACATAAATTTGGCTTTTTGGCTAAACTGCTCCATCAGGACAAAAACGGTTTTACCACTAGTGGTTACGACTTAAAAAACCACCAACATACTGCTCCTTACCCTGTCAAAACCTATTTGTTAGTTCAGGATCCCGAAATAGAAAAACCGCTTCCTTATCTATCAAATTCCAAATCATGAAAAATAAAATTCATTCAGACGATTGTGTATTAGTCGATAAATCAGATTTGAGAGTTACCCGGCTGTTTTTTTTCATAATAGGATTCCTTTTTGGAATAGGTTTAGGTTTAATTGTAATTATAGAAAAATGCGATTTCTGTTTTTTCTCTTAGCCCCATTTTTATTGAATGCTCAGGGCTTTCAATTTAAAGAAACCGAAAACTTCACTATTTCCACCATAATAGATCCTGGTGCATCCATTAAAGAAGGCGGATTGTTTATTGGAGCCGAAATTGAATATTCCGGAACAGTTTACACCCGTGTGGGTGTGGCAAACTTTCAGGTTTTGAAAGATGGTTATACCGAATTGATAGGCGGAATAGGTTTGAACTTTACTAGCGGTTATTTTGACAAAGTACGCTATTACACAGGAATACGGCTTGGAGTGATAAAACGAAAAGCCGCCAATGCCACTGCTGGTCTCGAAGCGGGAATTGATTTCAAAATTGGTAACAAAGCCTTCATAGGTCTTAGAACCTCTTATGATTACCGAAGCGATCAAGCATTCTACGACTACCCAAACCACATGATAGGCAGTGGATATTTAAGATTTGGAACTAATTTTTAAATAGGATATATGGATTTAGAACCCGACAAAGTGCGTGAGTTGTATCTACAAAAATGCACTACAGAACAACACATCGAACTCTTAGAAAATGAAATAAAACTCAATGAAGAAAAGATTGCTTTTTATAATAATAGTCGCCTTTTCAAAGACGAACTCAAACATAAAGTCATGATGGAACGCTATAAAAAGCATATTGAAGAAAAGAGAAATTTTATTACCAAATTAAAAAAGAAACTATGAAATACCATCCAATATTATTCTCCACGCCAATGGTTCAGGCGATACAGGAAAACAGAAAAACCAAAACCCGCAGGACTAAGGGATTGGAAAAAATAAATGATAAACCTTATGAATGGAAATTTGATACTTATTTTGAAAATCAAATATTTTATTTTGAATACCTATTTTCTAAGAAAAAATCTGAACAGTTTATTAAAATTAAATGCCCTTACAATGTTGGTGATGTGCTTTGGGTAAGGGAAAATTTTTATACAGCTGAAAACTGGGATCATTTAAAGCCGTCACTGTTAAAAAAATATGACATAAATGTTTATTACAAATCCGATATAGGTAATGAAAACATCCCTCAGTTGCTTCATAAAGGGAAAATGCGACCAAATATTTTTCTACCTGCTGCATACGCCAGAACCTTCCTTAAAATAAAATCCATTCGTGTGGAACGGCTAAACAAAATTAGCGAAGAAGATGCCATTGCTGAGGGAGTTGAAAAAATTGCAGATTACGGTTCTACTGGATATCGACTTTACACAGAACCTGAAGCGTCCTATACCGATATCGATGCGATTTACTCTTTTGAATCATTATGGCAATCCATCAACGGCAAAGATTCCTGGAACTTAAACCCCTTTGTTTGGGTTTACGAATTTGAAAAAATTGAGAAACCTTTAGATTTTGGAGAATGATTAGAGAGATAGAAATGGCACAAAAACTTCATAAATGTAGAGATACAGTTAAAAGATTTTGGAAAGAGGAATTTCCAGAAAAAATAAAGCCCTATTCAGATATTGTAAAAGCTGTGATGAACGCGAAACATATCGAAGCCATTCCTGCTTTATTAGAAATAAGTAAAACTGAAACTTACCAAGAGGAAGGAATGGCGCAGCTAATGTTTATGGCTGCAACTGTAGAATTAATTGAATCGGAAAATAAATAAATACTATGTCCGGAAACAAAAACAAATTGATCGCTTTTAACTTTGGGTGTTTAGATCATCTTTCTAAAAATTTTGATGAATTAACGGGTGCTGAGCATTATTAAATATTAAAAACAGGGTAGCCGAAAACTGAACAGAGTAGGCAATTTTAAAACCATTTTATTATGAAAAAAATTATTTTATTAGCAGTGATTTCTATTTGCCTTACTTCTTGTTGGGATTTTAACAGGGAACAGGATTTTAAAAATGCTGAAAATCAAGGAAAATCTATTCTTGTAAAAGCTGAAAGTGAAAAAAGAGCATTAATTGAGCAGGCAAAGGCAGAAAATGAAGCTGCGACACTTCAGGCTGAGGCGAAAATAAAAATTGCAAAAGCGGAAGCACAAGCTGAAATTGAAAGGGCTTACGGTGTAGCAAAGGCAAATGAAATCATAGGTAACTCATTGAAAGGAAATAGTGAGTATTTACGGTATCTTCAAATTGAAGCTATAAAAAACAGTAAAGGCAGTAAAATTTATATCCCTACTGAAGCAGGATTACCCATATTAGAAGCAAAATAGATTAGAATTCACTTTAACAAAAAACCACTCATAACCGAGTGGTTTTTCTATTTATAATCAATTTTAATTTTGGAAATATAAAGTTCAATATCAGGAAGTAATTTTTCAAAAAGTGCTTTTTTCTTTTTTTCAATCCGTTTCCTTTCGGAATCCACACTCATATAATTCATTTTTTCCCGCATAGCTGCTTTAATGTAATCGTGTAATTTTTGCTGTGTGGCCAGTATGTGTTTGCCGTATTCCTGATCAGGTTCAAATTCTTCTACCGGAGGAGTTACTTGTACAAATTCAGTTTTAGAATACAATTCGTCAATAAAGAATTTTATAAAATCATCGTCGGTTTTTCCATTAAAATAATCCATATTGCTCGTTTGGGTTAATTGGTAATGCTATTAAATTGGCTTCATAAGGAAATGCAAATTCGGAAATTTTTACTGATTTATCAAGCCAAGCCGTTTCATCTTTTCGGTTGAGCATTATGGGCATTCTCTTTTTGTGGTTGTGTACATAACTCATGATTTCGTTAGCTTCAGTAGTTACCATGGTGTAGGTGTTTTTTTCTTCGCCTGTTAAAGGATTAATCCACTTGCTATACAATCCCGCAAATGTGAATATTTCTTCGTCCTGCGAGTTGATTTGGTACTTATCTTTCGATTTTCCTTTTTCGTCATTCCAATGCCATTCATAAAAAGCGGTGGCAATAATCAGGCAGCGGTTTTGGGTCACATTTTTAAAAGAGGCTTTTTCGTCAATAGTTTCTATCCTGGCATTCAAAGTGTTCTTCCTAAAATCAATATCCTTTGTCCATGATGGCAGCAATCCCCAAGTATAATTGGTTGTAATAATATCAGGTTTGGAATCCAGTATTATTGGTAAATTAGGATAACTGAAGCCATTAACGTAATCGCTTTCAAAATAGTTTTGGTCGTTGTCAATTGTGGCATTGAAACGGGTCTTTACTTTGTTTTTTGGTGCGTTTTGTTGGGTAAAGAAACACATAGTTATTTTAAATCAATAGTTAGTAATTCAGAAAATCTTGTGGTGTAACATTGTGATAATTGTTCCTGCTTCATTTTCCATTTTTTATTGAGGTCTTCGCCTCCAAATTTTATTTTATCGCCCATTTTTTTATTGAGCTTGTCCACTACTTTCATCAGATCAATGTGTTTTGGGTTTTCGCCTCCAAATAGTTTGATTTGGTAGTTTTCGGCTGGAGTAATATCCTCGACAATAACCCCTGCCCGCTTGTAATAAATGCCTTTTTTGTAAATCATACGCAAAGCATTTTGTACAATCCGGTTGATTTCCAATGTGGAATTGGTAGGATAATTGGTTTTTATCTTTATAAATCCGCGGTGTTGTTCCAAGTCCGGACGGTGATAATTAGAATCGATAAATACAATCAGGGAATTGCAGTGCGAATTTTGTTTACGTAATTTCTGGCTCACACTGGCCGAAAAAACGGTGAGTCGTTCACTGATATTTTCAATTTTGTTGTGCATCACATCAAAGGAGCGCGTACAGGCAATGTTTTGCTTTGGCTTCACTTCTTCAAAGTCAATGGATGAAATTCCCATAAGATCATGTTTTAGTTTCAAGCCTACAACGGTCATGTTCTTGCGCACCCAGCTATCGTGCATTTGGGTAAATTGGAATGCGGTGAAAATATTTAAAGCACGTAATCTTTTGGCATGTTGTCGGCCAATTCCCCAAACATCCTCGATTTTAGTCCATTTGAGGGCTTTAATTCTTTTTTCTTCAGTGTCTATCACATAGACTCCTTTTGTTCGCTCCTGAAACTTCTTGGCAATTTTATTGGCTACTTTAGCTAAAGCTTTGGTTTCGGCAAAGCCAATACAAATGGGAATTCCGGTATTGCGTTTCACCACACGGGTCATTTCGAGACCCTGAGTCATCAAATCAAAATATTTATCGAAGCCATTGAATTTCATAAAGCATTCGTCAATGGAGTAAATTTCGATTTCGGGACTGTAATTTTTCAGGGTTTCCATTACGCGATAAGAGATGTTTCCATACAATTCGTAATTACTGGAAAACACATTTACCTGGTGCAGCGCAAAGAGTTCTTTGTATTCGAATGCAGGCGCACCCATAGGGATTCCTAATGCCTTTGCCTCGTTAGATCTTGCAATTACGCAGCCGTCATTATTAGACAGGACTACTACAGGCTTCCCGTTTAAATGAGGTTTAAAAAGCCGCTCGCAACTGGCATAAAAATTATTGCAATCTACTAGGGCGTACATAGGATTTTAGTTTTTGAATTTTGGGAAAACAAAGTTAGGCAAAAACGATTTTGAGGGATATAGTTTGTCCGTTAAAAAAAATGGAGCGTTAGCATCCTAAACTAAATTTTAGTTCCCAATTGATATCAAAACCGCTTATTTCACTACAGATTCCGCCACTCCCTTTCACCAAAATATTTTTTTCTGCAAATCCCTAATAAGCAGGCGCATTCTTACACCTTTTTCCTCCTTACCTCCTAACTTAATAAACATTGAAAAAAAATGTAACTTTGTAACCATTGCCGAAATTCCCAATAAAATATAGTGTTTATAGTTACATTTTACTTTTAATAGTGTAACTGTAGTTACAAAAAAAATGTAACTAATAAAGTGGTTACAAAAACACAATTTGTTCTTCTCTCCTAGTTACAAAACTGCTATAACTCAATAAAGTCAATAAATCCAAGGGTTAAGGCTTGTTTTTTGGCTTCGGTTACATTGTTACAAAAATTTCTGGGATTATTGGAGTTTTTTACAAACTTCATAAACTTTAGAACGTAAAAAATAAATCTATTTTTAGTAGATTTTATCACTTCAATAATCTATTTTAAGTAGATTATTTCCTATCTTCGTGAAAATTAATTTTTTCATGGAACTACTTGACAGAGTTTACACTAACGCAAATATTTGTGGTGTCGAATTGGCTTTTAATGGTCAGTTGGCAGCTTCATCCATTCCGGGATGGCAGCAGTTCTATAACTCTTTGATGTTTGAAACTGATTTTACTAAAACCTACATTGGTTTAGGCAGTGTAGCCTTTGGTGAAGAAAGCAGTGATACTCCTGCTGGTCCTTTTTACAAACAGAGTGTTACGATACGTTTTCCTGCTACCGATGGGAATCGTGCGGAACGCATTGCTTTGATGAAAAAAGTAAAGTTTGTAAAACTAAAATTATCCTCCGGAAAGGATTTAGTTATAGGCCGTAACGACTACAAGCAAAATGCCCGCCCAAAAATAAAAATAGAAACCAACGTTAAAATGGCTGAAGTTAAATTTGAAACAGTATCTATATCCCCTAGTGGATTTGTATCTAATCCTGATACCTACGGTTTACCAACATTAATCCCAATCTCTTTACATTAAATCTTTATGAGTTCAAAAAACTTGCCTCTTATTTGGCCAAATAAAAAAAACAGTCCGGAACTGGAAGCATTCCTTAAACAATATGGTACTGAATTTTGTATGTCTGCTGAAGAAATAAATCAATTACGTGATTCAGTAAATGAAATGGCAGTAATTCAGCAATCTACATTTATGGGAACTGCGGAACCATCCTCAACTCCTTCCGGAGTGGGTAACAGATATTGGATTGCGGTTTTACCTGGAACGTATGCAAATTTTGGAGGAGTTGTTGTTGCAGCTAATAGTTTGGCAATTATTTCTGTTACTGCTAACGGGGTTTATAATGTGAGTCAAGCAACATTAAATTTGACTTCTTACCAAAAAATAGTCGACGGTAATAAAATCAATCCTTGGACGGCTAAGGCGTACAACTCAGGTGACCAAGTAAACTATTTGGGTAAAGATTGGGTTTCAAATGCTCCGACTGTTTCGGGTGATGTTCCTGGAACAAGCAGTAAATGGCTTGTTCGGTTAACTGCTTATGAGAATAAAGCCGATTTACTTGTGGGCAAAAATCTGTTTAATCAATCAGCTATAACTGCTGATTATTTTGCAGATAATGAGGGTAATTTATATGTTAATACGGCGTATAATCTTTCGGATTATATCCCTGTTAATCCCTCTACTCAGTACATTTCAAATAGTAACTTAAGATATGTTACTTATTATAATATTAATAAGGGCATTATAGCCAGCACAACGCAAAACGTGAGTACATTTATAACGCCAATTGGCGCTGCATTTGTTAGATTATCATTGTCAAAATCTACAACTATTTTAAATACGTTTCAACTTGAATTAGGTTCAGTCTCTACTGGTTATGAAGCGTATAAAAAAACAGTTAACCCAGAACAGTTAAATCTTTCTGAATATACAAAAACAACTGAAATTCCTGCATTAGTAACTCCACTAATTTCAAATAAGGCGGATCTATCAGTTGGGAAAAATAAATATAACTATCTTGGAGGAGATACTACAATTGGTTCATTTTTAACAAATACAAATAGCCTTCAAGTAAATAGTGGATATTCATTTACTGGTTATATTCCAATTACACCAGGATTAGCTTATTATAGTAATAAATTTGCTTATAATGGCGGTGCTTTTTATCATTTCTATGATGCCAATAAAGTATTTATTAGCTCAAGTAATGCGCTTGGTACAGTTGCACCTGTTGGAGCAGCCTATTTAAGATATTCTTTGAATATTAATACTGGTTTTGATACTGTTCAAATTGAAGTGGGTTCTGCAGCAACGGTTTATGAAGCGTATAAAAAAACAGTTAACCCAGAACAGTTAAATCTTTCTGAATATACAAAAACAGTAAATTTAGGAACTGCATTACCGGATGCATCAGTAAGTCCGTCAAAGACCACTTTCTTTTCGCCTGGAATCAACTTATTCAATAAGAACGATACTGGAATTATACTTGGTCAATATTTAGTGGATGCGTTTAGCTATGCTTCACATGCTTCTTATAATACTACTCCATATATAGCTATAAATAAAACGGGTACACTATATTCAAGTGCTAACGGATATCTTTCAACGTTAAGATTTCTATATTTTTATGATGTAAACAAAGCATTAATATCGTCTACAATAAATTTAAGCGCTAACACAATACCAGCGAACGCTAAATTTTTCAGAGCTACTTATAATGTTTCCTACGTGAATTTTCAAATTGAAATCGGAACTGTTTTCTCAGGCAAATATTCCGATTATTTATTGGCAATTGACATAGAAAAGTTGCCGCAAACGATTAAAAAAGACTCCGTTGAAGTTTATTTACCTGGCGAAATATGCGTTGGATTAGGAAGAACCATTGAACTATATCACAACCAAATTTCAATATGTGGAAATATTAATAACTTCACATTTATCTGGACGGCCACAACTGGTGGAGCAACCCCTAAAACTATCGGTAAAACGTATAAAGAAAAATTTTCAGTTAATACATCAACTAAAGATGTTAATTACGTAGGAACTTATACGCTTTCGCTTAGTGTTTTAGATAATGACGGAAATTCAGTTGCATCAGCATCTAGTGTTTTAAAAGTAGTTAATAAAACGACTGATATTGCTACACCTCTCAGGTATTTAGTAGTTGGTGACTCCTTAACTAATAAACCATGGTTGCCAGAAACTAGGTTGTTGGCAAATACGATTTTTGGAAAAAATGTACTTCAATGGGTAGGTTCTATCCCATTTGGGGCACAATTTAATTATCCAAATCCAGAATTATGTAAAAATGAGGGGAGACCAGGATGGAGACAAGATCAATATATTGGACCTGGTTGGGGTGGTGCTATTAAATTATATGTTTCAGGGGTTTCTGTTGCACCTGCATCAAAAAAACAATACTATTTAAATACGGTTTCCAACGGGCAGGTAATCTATGAAGTAGAAGAAGTATTTAACGCCTCAGGTCAATTGTATTCAGCATTTGGAGGGGTTGTAACTACCATTACATTCAATGCAGTTACAAGCGGAAATGTTGTTGTAACGGGAGTTACTTCCGGAGGAACAGCAACCGGAGTGAGTGGCGCAGTGGCAGGCGACGCAACATTGACTTATAGCAAATATGATAATATGGACGGCAATCCGTTTTGGAATCCTGCAACAAGCGCGGTTGATTTTGCCTATTATTTTACGAATAAAGGCATTGCCGAACCGGACGCCTTCGTGACGATGCTAGGCACCAATGCAATTACCGACACAGCAAGCCTGATTACTTTTGTGAGTCTGATTCAAACACAAATGCCAAACAAAAAAGTATTTGTTTTGCTTCCACAATTTCCGGGTGATTATTTATTGAATCCATCTAAGAAAAAACAGTTTTTTGACTTTGCAAAAAATATTACAACTGCATTTGCATCAAATGCTAAAGTTTTCATTGTTCCAGTAGCTTTTACGCACGATTCCGCTCATAATTTTGGGTGGTTAGCAGAGGATATTAACCCAAGAAATTCAAATTATAAAAACTATATGCCTCTAGATACTGTACACCCACAGGAATGTGGTTATTTTCAATTTGCTGATAGTATGTTTAGCACATTTTTAGCACATTATAATTCTTAATACTATGAAACTACCATTAATTCCACTCGACAAAGCGAATCATTTTATTTATGGTTTTACAATTTATGTAGTGTCAAACTTATTTCTATCTGATCTTTTATCAGTAGGTATAGTGTTTTGTTTTGCACTTGGAAAGGAAGTACGTGACCAAATAGTTTATAAAGGATTTGACTGGAAGGATTTAGTAGTTACAATAACTCCTGCAGCAATATTTTTTGTAAAAAAATATTTTGAAGTTTAATTTTTATATAATAGCCTATGTCAGTCGTTCCTATCCACATTCGTCCGCATTTAGTTCCTTTCTTTTTTAAAGAAAGCGATGGTAAAGAACATGCTTATGCAAACAGAAGGGTAAAAACAGTTATCTATTCATCGGATATATCGGGTATAGGTAGGATTATCAGGCGATTGATGGAAAAGGCAGACCGGCATTTGAATGTAGATCATTTTAATTTGTGCTTGACTATTACAGATTCGAACAACAAAAAAAGTTACAAAGGTGAAATTTACAAGTTTGCTAATGGTGCCAATTCGTATTTGCGATTGCCGGAGGAAGCGAATGACGATATCAATGATTTGCTGGAGGATTTGTTCCGGATGTCGTTTATCTCATATATGAATGGCTGTGTGGAGAATAATGAAGAAGCTGTGGTTCTGAAAGCCATTGATAGGTTTATTGCCAAGTATGATCTGGAGGAATTTGGTTTTTGTAATGACAGTTTGCGGCAACTGTATTACCGCGAAAAAAAAAACGCTAAAATCTTAGCCCGCTTTCAAAGTAAATCTTCGAACAATATTTTAAAATTCAATCAGTAATAGTAAAAGCCTTGCAATTGCGAGGCTTTTTTATGTCACAGGGTATTTGCTGTTGTAAAAGTAGTTTTACGGTAAATAAGCCGCTCTATGAAGATACTTGACTTTCTTTTATCGATTCCTAAGTTTTTTGACTGGTACTTTCAGTTACAGCCTATTAAACGCATGAATTTAAACTACATAGCCCTTATTGCCGCAATCATTACTTTATCCTACTACAATGACAAGCAACATAGAGACAATTACCTTGTTCTTTCTAGCCGAATTGACTCTGTTAATAATAGCCGCACCCAGGAGCAGGAAAAATATACTACGAAACTGGAATATTATACGGACAAGTTTAATCACCTGTTGGAAATCCTTTTGCAACAAAAGAGGGAACAGGAAAAAATAAAAAGTTTATGAAAACATTTTTCACCGCTATAGCATTGGTGGCTTTTAGTGCCTTAATGCTTTCGCCACAATTGCCTGAAACTTATCCTCCTAAAAAAGTTGTCGAAATGCGAAAGGAGATTGTGTGTAAGGAGCAGGAAATTAACGGAATAATCAAAGAAATAGAATGCAATCTGGCTGTTGATAGTATTGCAGTAAAAAAACACAACTATGGCAAATAGAGCTAAGAATATCAGATACATCGTGGTGCATTGTCAGGCGGGTCACGGAACGCTGGAAAGTATGCAGAATTTTTGGGAAACGTCTTTAGGATGGAAATCACCAGGATATGCCACATGGATTGATTATGACGGTACACGTCACAAACTGGCTGGTTATAATACGGTGACTAATGGTGTGGCTGGATTCAATTCTCAAAGTTTGCATTTGAGTTATCGCGGTGGGGTTTTGCATGAAAATGTAAAAATTGCTTCAGATACCCGGACTCAGGCGCAAAGAAATTCGATTCTTCTTGAAATCATGGATATGATGGAATGGTTACACGAAAACGGAAACGATTTACAAAATGTGATGATTGTGGGGCATTATCATTTTTCGAATGATAAAAACAAGAATGGCGCTATTGAATCATGGGAACGAATTAAGGAATGTCCATCCTATGATGCCTACAAGGAATATAAAGATTTGATGTTGAAGGAAAATGTGCTTTATGGAAAGTTGAAGTTGCCGAGGAATAGATAGACCTCACCCCCGACCCCTCTCCTAATGGAGAGGGGAGACTGTGTGTGAATGGCTTGTGTGATTAAAAAATTAATGATATGGAAAAGAAAGTGGTAATAGTAGGTATTGGAAATGCTCTAAAAAACATTCCAGTTGATTTAATTCCTAGAGAAATCCATGTAGTTAAATATCCTTTACGCTTTGAGGATAATCCTCCAGAAGTTCTTGAAGATATAAAAAGATCTTGGTTAGAACACTGCTCTAATGATAATGCAGATGTATATGGAAAAAGTCCTCTTATAAAATTTGTAATATCTGAAATCGAAAAAAAAATAGAAAATGAAAAGTATCACGATTAAGGCTTTGGATTATGTTTTCAAGTTGGTTTTGGTTTGGCTGTTGGTTACGGCTATGGCGGGTTGTGGTTCAAAAAAAAAGGCTGCTGAGAGTGTGATTGATTTGGAAAGTAATACCCAATTGAACACGAGTGAAGGAGCAGCTTATTTGGAGACGAATTCTAATGTTTTGGCTACGATAAAAACAGCGGACACTTCAACGGAAACGGAAACGGAAACGAACTACAAGCCTATTGATCCTACTAAGCCATCCAGTGTGATTACTCCTGATGGGAAAAAATACCTTCTGGATAATGCGGAAGTGACAGAACGGAAAAAAAACAAAAAGGCGAATGTAGTTTCGGAAGAATCCAATTCTTCAGCTGTTTCCAGTTTGAAGAATTATTGGGGAAAGGATACTTCGTTGTTTCAGTTTGAAAACATTCGTGCGAGTTCCTCCAGTTCCTTAGAACGTAGCGGTTTTAATCACTGGTCGTGGTTGTGGGTTCTTATTGTTGTTTTTATTGGAATTGGTTTGAACTACTTAAACAATCGCTTTAAGTGGGTTTCTTATGTCACAGCGATTTTTAAAAAGAAATAACACCTTCGTAAAAAATAAAGGAAATGAAAGTAAATAGACTTTTAATGGATTTAACCCGGGGACAATGGGCGATGTCATTTGATGGCGTTTTGGCTTACATGCCAATTGTTCATAAAATCATGATGGGCGAAGAAATTCCAATAGTTGAAAACACAAGTGCCCTTATGACTGTTGTTAATCATAATGGAAAAACAGTTTCTCCGGATAAGGATGGATACATTGATGCTCCAAAAGGTTCGGTAGCTATAATTGACATGGTAGGACCCATTACTAAGTATGGCGGGATGTGTAGTTATGGTGCGGAAGAAATTGCGATGGCCATGTATGCCGCCGATAGAAATCCAAATATTGTAGGGATTGTTTTTAACGAAGATGGACCAGGTGGTGGTGTGAATGCTATAGGGCCTTTTATCCAGTTTGGGAAAGATAAGACAAAGCCTGTTGTGGCTATTGCCGACCAATGCGCCTCTTTGCATTACTGGGCTATGTGTGCTGTGGCTGATTATAAGATGGCTGATAATAATGTTTCGGCTGCTTTTGGTTCTGTGGGGATTGTGGCTTCATTTGCCGATAACAGACCTTATCTGGAAAAATTAGGCTATAAGTTTCACGAAATCTATCCTCCGGAAAGTGAGCATAAAAACTTAGCAGTAAAACTGGCATTAGAAGGAAAATACGAAATGATTACCAAAGAACATCTTTCGCCTTTGGCTATTAAATTTCAAGATGCTGTTCGTACAGCTTGCCCGAATTTGAAAGAAGAAGTGGGTGTGTTGACCGGTAAAACCTTTGGGGCTGATGAAGCCTTAAAATATGGAATGATTGATTCCATTGGCAGCCTTGACCAAGCCATACAAAGGCTTCATGTTATGAGTGAATTGAAATCGCTATAAAAATTTATAAACCTTTAAAAACAGAACTCCTATGAAATGGAAATTTATGGCCAAAACAGTAGCGATGATAACCGCACTGTTAGGTACGAAAGAACTCCCGATTGATGGCGCAAACAACGCTCTCAACCTGAGTGCCGACCAACGACAAAAGATTGTCGAAGCGTTAGGCGAAGATTTAGCCGATAAGGCTATAAACGGAATTGATCAGGAAATAAAGAACCTGGCACAAAACAATTTAGATCTGAAAGCCATTCAGGACGAATTGGATGCTTTGGTTGCGGAAGCCGGATTGAATGCTGAAGAAATGGAAGATTTAGCGAATGCGAATGCAGATGATGGTTCGCCAGATCAAATTGCTAAACTAAAAGCTATTGTGGCAAAAAGTAAAGATAAGGATGCGCTTATCGCAAAATTAATTCAAGAACCAGAAGGAGATAGTCCTTTGGAAGTAATCGGAGGGAAAAGAGGAAATATGACACACTCAGCTACACACTTATTTGGTTCCGGTAAAAGCTATGATGCTTTTGATGGTGGCCGTTCATGGAATTCCCGTTTGCGTGATGGAGGAATGAAAGCTACCGACTTTAATCAAAGTGGTGCTATTCCAACTTTACAAAGTGATATGGCTCATTTTGTGGAGGAAAACTCAGGAATTTTAAATTCATTATTTAATGATTTTGCGGGTTTACCAAAAGAATGGGATTTACGTTCTGGAGTACTTGACAGCGTTTCTGATGGTTATATTATTCCTGCTGAAATCGTTCAAGGACGTGCTAAAGGTTGGTCTCCTAAAAATGATTTTCATATTGAAGCTGAAAAAGGTCAAGTATATCGTAAGAAAATCGATATCACATTTAGTGGTTTTGAATTACAACAAATTGAGAATACCTGGATTAGAAGCTACAACAAAGGTGATGGATCACATCCTTGGAAAATGTCATTTATCGGGTTCTTGCTTGGTGAGTTAATCAAACGCCAAAAGCTGGATGATAGAATGGCTCAAATCAATGGTATTTTTGTTCAAAGTCCAGATGGTGATGATAAACCAGGAGCAGCTGTAAATTCACAAAATGGATTACGTTACTTATGGTATTACTACAGAGATGTAGCTAAAAAATACCGTGCGTTTGATATTGGATTGCCTACAGAAGCAAATATTGTGGATTATATCAATACTATGATTGAGTTGATTCCAGAGATTGAAAGAAAAGAACAAGGTCTTGAAATTCAATTATCCCAAAGATGGATGACAGCTTACTCAAAAAGAGCAGGTGATTTATATCCTAAATTATTTAATACCGATCAAGGAAAAATGAAATATGAATTGAATAGTCCAATTGATTATCCAAACATCATTTTCCAACCTTTGACTGACCAAACAAAAACTGATTTTATTGGTATTACTCAATCTAATAATATTCAGGTATTGGAATATAATGCTTCTGAAAAAGGGAAATTTACAGTAACTCACGAAAAGAGAGATACCCATATTTTTGCCGATTACCGTTTGGGTATCCGTATCAAATTTGTAGGAACTAAATTAAAAGCAGGTGATCCAAGAGAATTTGAAATTCAAAAAGTTTGGTCTAATAATGCTCCAGTATTTAATAATGAAGTTTTTGTTCCTGCTTTTGATAATACATCAGGAATCTTAAAAATTAGCTATCCAAACATTCATGTAGAAACTGCTTGGAAAACTGATATTACAAGTATTGAAGGAGCGACTAAAGGTTCAATTGTTAGAATTAAAGGAAACAAAGGATTAGCAGCGGCTAAATATTTGATTGATAATGCTGAATTGGATTTGGTTTCAAACTTTGATTTATCTACTGGAGGAACAATTGTATTGTTTGTGAAAGATGATGGAACATTTAAAGAAATCAGTAGAACTACTGCTCCGGAAGTTGCAGCTACAACTGATATTGATTTCAATACTGCTGTACTTGATGTAAAAGGTGGAAGCGTGTTCAGGTTTACCGGAACTGCTGATACTACAATTTCAAACATCATCAATGGTGTTGAAGGTAAAACAATCAAAATATATGGTACTGATGCTGTAGATATTGATTTAACTATTGCTGATGTGGTTGATAAAATCAATGTTGTTACTACTGCGGCACTAGGTGATACAAACGATTACTTACAGTTGACATTTGTTGCTGGAGTATGGCAGGAAACAGGAAGAAGTATAACTGCTTAATTGAATTAAGCTAAAAATTATAAAAAATGTATTTAGCAAAAATATATAATAAATCAGGATCGGGAGCAGCTGCTCCCAAAGATCCTAACGTAATCATAATTGCTACAAGAAGCATTATTGGTTGGCCACAAAGAGATTCTAAAAAAGTAAAGATGAATGGAAACTTTACTTTTACCGAAAATCCTAAGATTGCTGTAGTTTATATGACTTCTTCAAAAATCAGTACACCTTATGAAAATGCAGGAGAAGAAGATTCAATTTCTGTAAAACATAAATTTGAAGGAGAACGTCCAGGGGATGAATTAGATACAAATGAGTTTATTGCCGATTGGTTGAATGAACCATGTATCATTATTCATGGTAGCTGTCAGGATAAGTATAGAAAGGTTGTTGGTACAAAATGTGCTCCGGTACAATTGAAACCGACAGGTCAAAATAATAACGATGCTCGTAAGCACATGTTAGCTTTTGAACAATTTGCTAGTACTGAGTGGTTACCTGGACACTTTACAGGATCAGTAGATTTTAGTACTCCTACGGCTGTGGCTGATGCCGGAGCAATTACTATCAATGAAGCGGGTGGTGCTGTTTACCAATTGCCTAGTCATGCGATTACAGAAGCTATTGTCTTTGATACGATTACTGCAGATGCCGGAACTGTGATTACATTGATTGGTGGCGGTGGTGTAGCTGCTGCAACCTTATCCACTGGTGTGGCTGATAAATCGGCTATACTGGTTAATGGAACCGACTGGGTAGCTTTAGCAGGTGCGATTATTCATCTTGAAGTATTTAAAGCCGGTGCAACAACTTTCTTAATTGAGAAATCGAGAGAAGAATAGACCTCACCCCAACCCTCTCCTAAAGGAGAGGGAGAAAAGCGGATAAACGTAATAGTTTTTTTTTAGTTAGTAGTTTGGGAAAAGCCTCTGCATTTGCAGGGGCTTTTTTTATGTCACAGCTTTTTAGAAAGGGAATTAGCAATTTTACACCACCTCACCCCCACCCCTCTCCTGGAGGAGAGGGGAGCCGAACGGATAAACAAACTTTAATTGATAAAGCTATGAAACAAACTGTTATTGAGTTCTTCCAGAACTTGCCTGATGAAAAACACGAACAATTTAATAAAGCATTTGATTTATACAGAAAGTCGGATGGGAATAATGAATCTATTGTTCGTTCCCTGAATGCTGTGGGTTACACGGAAAGTAATTTGCAAAATGTGCTGTATGATTTGCAAAAATTGCATGGCATTACTGATGCTGAAAAAATTGCAATTCCTAAGGTTAAGAAAAAGGAATTACCTGATGAAAGAATTGCTATTCTAGCTGGCTTAATTGCTTTGCTTCCTGAATCTTATCCTGATTGGTTAGAAGCTTTAAAAGAATCAAATTATAGTACTGAAAATTTAATTCAATTTGCAGTTGCTGTTGGGAATGATAAGGCGGTTGAAGTTTTAAAAGCAGTTGAACTAGTAGGCTTAGAAGCTACAGGACAAGACGAAGAAGCCCTTCGACAAGCTCAGGGTGACAAGGTGCAGCATGCAGAAAGCAGTGAGCAGAATGCAGATGGTGGAGATATTAAGCTGTTAAAAGCCGAAAACGAAACTTTGCTTTCGGAAAAAGAAGATTTGGAATTTGAAAATGAAGTTTTGGAGGATGAGAAATCAGATTTGGAGGAAGAAAACGAAGCTTTGAAAGAAAAAGTAAATGAGTTAACAGCTGTTACTGGTACTTCTTTACGTGAGGAATTCCCGTTTTTAAATTCTACCGATTGCCCGAATGAGTTGAAAATACTTGTTGCTGATAAAATTACGGTTTGGAAACAATACTTGACAAAACATCAAGAATTAGTAAGAATTGAATCAGGGGAATTGGTTGTTCCGGCTGAGGAACAGGCTGAGATTGCAGAAGCTGCCAAAGTAGCTTTTGAAGAAAACCAACGAATCTATGACGAATTGAATGCTTTCAAAGAAACTGGTAAGGTACTTGGAAAACATCCGATATTCAAAACTTTACAGTTTCAGCGTGAAGTGGAAGTAATGGATCAGGCTGCTTTGATTGCTTATAAAAATTCGAGTGCTAAATATTTCAGTGATAACAAAACATCTTTGGCTAAAGCCGAACAAAAGGGAGATGTAGAAATGATTGAAAAAATCAAAACTCGTGTTGCTGATCGTGAAGAAAAATTGGCTTTGGTCAATAAGAAATTAGGAGTACCAGCGAAGTAATATGGGCTTGTTTGATTACAAGGACCACCTCACCCCTGACCCCTCTCCTGAGGAGAGGGGAATTGGGACGGATAATGGGAGTGTGAAAAGCGATTTGTTTGTATCAAAATACCTGGTAAAACATTACCAAAAGGTTTCTTCTCTTGAGAATGATTTGATGCGCGTACCCAGTGAGGAGGAATTTTTCTTTTTGCAAAGCGATACGGCTTTTAATGCTTTTACTTTCATTCCGTTTGTAGCCAAACATTTCCCTATCAAGGAATTATACGCTTCTACTTATAGCATTGGACGAAAAGTAATTGAAGCCTTAGTAGAGATGCACGACAGGGGCGAAATTGAACAAATCACATTATTAGTTTCTGATAGTATGATTAAGCGGAATCCGCTTGTGATTGATAACCTTATGGCAATGGCCAGTAGCCGGCCTAATTTAAAAGTGCTGTATGCCTGGGTACATGCGAAGGTTTGCCTGATGCGCACCAATGATCATCATTTTGTTGTAGAAGGTTCCGGGAACTGGAGCGAAAATGCGCATTACGAACAGTACACTTTTGGGAATTGCAAAGGTTTGTATGATTTTAGGATGAAACTGTTTACTGAGAGTAAATTGAAGAAATATTGACCTCACCCCCGACCCCTCTCCTCAAAGAGAGGGGGGACTGGGTGGAAAAACTAAACTTGAAAATTATGTATATAGAAATTAAAATATTTTTTTATTGGTTGATTCTTCTTTCTCTTTTTTATGTAATTGCTAAGATTGATCATTTTTTAAAAGGTGGTAATGTTTATTTTAAATATTATGATAGTTGGACAGTTGCCTTTTATTATTTTTTGCTTTATGTAGGTTTATTTGTTAACTGTTTATTTGCCTTTATGCAGTTTACAAACTACTTTTTTAAAGGGATTTTTATACCATTAACTCCAATGCCATGATAACATCACTCATTTTTTCGGTTGTAAAGCTGCTGCTTGGGATTATTGCAGTGGTTTTTGGTTTGATTGCTGGAATGCTGCTTTTAGGAGTTTCATTACCGAGTGGGATTTATTATCAATTGGGGCGTTTGTGTTCTTTCATCAAAAAAAAAGTAACAACATGGATACATTAACCATTTTATACAGTATTGCTGTTCTGGCTTTGATTTGTGCGGTTGTTTTGGCTTTTTCGGGTGTTAGAACTGGAGGACGAACAGTTCCAGAACCTCCTGAGCATTTGAGGACTAAGAAAAAGGGTTCTGCATTAAAAATGAGAAATCCGCCTCCTCCTCCAGAAAAAAATATTCAGAATGCAGTTCCTAGAATTCAGAATGCAGATGAATTACTTAATAAGACAATTGGCGGCATTCCTAATTTCAAATGTAATAAATGGAGAATCGGAGTGTGATTGCTTCGTTCCTCGCAATGACATAATGCTCGCAATGACTATGAACTCCCAATGATTATGGAACTATTAGAAATAAAATTTTCGGAAGAAGAATATACTGCAATACATGATTTAGCGGGGTGTAATTATTCGCCTGAGAAAATTGCGGTTTATCTGGAGGTGGATAAGAAGGCTTTTATGCGGTTGTGGTATGACAAGGATTCGGAGGTGCGTAAGAATTACGAGCGTGGCCAATTGATTTCTGAATTTAATATCAATAACAAACAGAAGGAACTGGCTGAAAAAGGAAATATTACTGCAGCACAAATATTTTTGAAGGAAGCGGAAAAAAATGAAGTGAATAATATTAGAAACCGAATACTTTTTGGCGATGACTATTGATCAAGTTGATTTAAAAGATATTTACGATTTCATGGAAACAGGAAATCCAAAGAATGCCCCTGAGCATATTATAGCATACCTCGATTTGCTAGATATGGTAAGGGGTATGTTTTTACGTATTGACCAATTTGGAAGCAAAGAAGCGATTGTGAAACATTTAATGCTTTCGCCCAAATATCAACTATCACGCTATAAAGCTTCTCAAGTGTGCGATGAAGCTCAGGAATATTTTTACAGGGATTCTAAAATTTCTAAAGATGCCTGGCGTAACATCTATGCAAGTAAAATAGATATGATGATCAATTTTGCCATGCAAACCGTAAAAGATGCGAGTGATGCTCAAAAGGTGGTGAAAATGTGTATTGAGGCTGGAATATTCCGTAGAGTGAATGAAAAAGACGAAGAAGAATTACCACAAGAGATTTTCCAACCTCCGTTTGTGGTTTATACCTGGGATGCTGAAGCTTTAGATATGCCAAAAGTAAACCGCCAAAAACTATCGGAAATGATAGACAAGTTTCCGGAATTGACCGAGAAAGAACGAATTAGAATTAAACAGGAATCGTTAATACCAGGATTTCCTTTAAAAATATTCCCAAATGAGCAGGAGGACCCACGTAAGTCTTAGTGATACCGATGTTCAAGGACGTTTTGCCAGTTGGCTGAAAACAGTCATTTTCCTGATTTCGCCTAAGCACTTGCGATTAATTGCGGGACGTGCTACGGCAAAAACGGCTGATATTATTGCAGAACGCTCGCAAAACATTATACATGATATGCCAAAAAGCTATCAAGTATTAGTTTCGGATACTTATGTTAACTGCTTGAAAAACATTGTTCCAACTTTATTAGAAGGATGGAATAGAAAAGGATGGCGTGAAGGAATTCATTATGTTACTGATAAAAGACCTCCCTCCCATTTTAAACTTCCCTACAAGCCTGTAGAGATTTACAAACACACAATTTCGCTTTTTAACGGTTGTTTTTTCAATCTTGGTTCATTAGATCAACCGGGAGGATTAGCGGGTGGTTCTTACCAACACATGTATGGAGATGAAGCGCGTTTGCTGAAATTTGACAAGCTTAAAAAACTGACTCCCGCTATTCGTGGTGAATATGTGATGTTTGGCCACTCGGTTTATTATCGTGGTACCACTTTTACTACCGATATGCCTAACATCATTGATGGTGATGATGATTGGATTATGCAGGACGAAAAAAACATGGATTTAGACCAGGTTAAACTGGCTCTCGAAGTGGGATTGGTGCTAAACGAAATTAAAAGAGAAATCCTTTCTTATAAGCAAATTGGCGATTATGCGGCAATGGAAAAGCTAAAAGGTAATTTGATGCGCTGGACGGAGAAATGGATCCGTGTGCGCAAGGATTTGACGTTTTTTTATGTGGTTTCTTCTTTTGTGAATGTGGATATCCTAACCGAAGGCTATTTTGCCGATAGTTTGAAAGCTTTGGGAATCGAAGAATTTAAGAGTGCCATTCTTTCTTTGAAAATCAATTTGAAGAAAGGGGAAAAATTCTACGGTAGTCTGGGCGAACATCATTTTTATGATGATGGGGTGATTTCGTCCTACTATGATAAATTTAGTTTGACGGATGAAATACAGGAAAGCAGTCTGGCATTGCGATACATCGACCACAATGCGAGACTGGAAGGCGGTATGGACTTTGGGGATATGTGTAGTTTGGTAATTGCTCAGCCCAGAGGAACTTACTTATATTGCCTTAAAGAGTTCTACACACTGGCTCCGGAAAACGAGGTTCAAATGGGAGAGAAATTCCGTAAATTTTTCAAGCATCATAAAACAAAGGTTTTGGATTTGTATTATGACCGTTCGGGGAATGCCAATGCTAAAACCAAAAGAGACTGGGCAAATGCGATTAAAAAAGCAATTGAATACGAAAATGGTAGCAAGGTTTGGACTGTCAATTTAAAATCGGAAGGACAGGCGACCATTTACCATGAGGAAGAATACAATTTTGCTAAAAATTTCATGGGAGAAATGACCCCTAAGCTTATCAAATTGAAAATCGATAAGTTCCAGTGCAAATGCTTAAAAAGTTCCTTAGAACTAACAAAAATCAAGATTAAAACAGATGTCAGGGGTTCGAAATCCTTGCATAAAGATAAATCTTCAGAGAGTTTGCCAATCCTTTTACGCCCTATGTATTCTACTAATTTTAGTGATGCTTTTAAGTATTTGGTTTACAGGCCTGCTTATGTGAAGCTTGTGAATACGCATTCGGGATATTCGGGAATGGATCCTAGTGTGGGAGGGTAATCCTCACCCCGACCCTCTCCAAAAGAGAGGGAGACTTTGTAGATGTGGATTGAGGGAAATTCACTATATTTGATTATTAATAAATTAGCCATGACAAAACAAAAATCTAAAACATTTTCAAGCTTACAAGTTTTGAAGCAAACACAGGAAAGTGTTAAAGCACAACTTGCTGAAAAATATGAAGCGGTGATAACTCCTTATGTTCAAATTATCCAGATGACCATGAAAGCTAATGCTGAAAATGAATTTTCTGCTTTGAAGAGGATAAAGGAGAATTTGGAAATTTATAATAAAAAAGACGCTCCTTTGTTGTTTTCTGCAGCACTGATTGAGATTACTGAAGGGAAGCATTTTAGTAAGTTTGTTGATGAAGTTAAAGGATAGTTTTATGGATGCTAAACAATATGCTGAAGAATTGATTGATGATTTTTTGTTTACTACTAATGAATATAATGAATATTGTGATATTGTTCAAGCTAAACAATGTGCATTAATTACATTAAAAAGAATTCAATTATCTAATCCTATTATAAAAGGAGATTCAAGTGATCTGACAACTATGATTGTACAAACAAAGGCTTTTTTTAGTCAGGTTGAGGAAGAAATAAAAAAACTCTAGTTTTTAGTAAAAAGAAAAAGAAAGAAACGAAACTCCGCCCGCTTGGGCGGTTTTTTTTTGTAAAAGAAAAACGGCTTGAAAAAAGCCGTTTTTAATCGTTGTTATAGTATAGAATGGAGTGAGTTTTGTTTTTCCAAAATTCGTAATTTGTGGTTAATGAAAAGCGGGGTTTATCCATTAATAGCGAGTTATGACAGTGAACCTCCCCCCGAATTTCGTGAAAGCATAAATTAATAGCGGTCATTTTACAGCACATCGGGTCCAAATCTTGGCAAACATAATAATTGCCTTTGGTTAAGTGGTTAGCTGCTAGAACTAAACGACCACTTCCGCTGCACGGCTCGTTTACTGTTTTACCAAAATCATCTTTATCAATTACAAATTGTGCCATTAAATCGCATAAGCTTTTTGGTGTGAAATACTGCCCGAAATTTGATTTTTTATAGTTCCCTGTCAAACACTCGTAATATTCGCCTAGCGGGTCGCACCAATCCTCGTTGGAGGTGTGAAAGTGGTATATTTTTGTGAGTTCTGCGAATAATTGACAAAATGTGTCTAGTTCTTTACGGTTGTACTTTTTAATCGTTTCTAAGTATAGCGGTTCTTGGGTACCTCTACCCATTGCGCAAATAATAACTGTTAGTAAATCGTCAAAAACTCGGTTTAAATCGTGGCGGTATTCGAAGCCAAAAAACAAGGAGTTAAACTCTTTTAACTCCTTGGGAACGTCTCTAGTTTTTAGCATCTGCGGTTTGTACTTGAGCGTTAGAAAATAGATAACAAAGCGGAAAAAAAGAAAATTCTTTTTCCTCTTTTGTTTGTGGTTCTGCGGTGGCTTGGTCTTGGTTGCTTTTGCGTTTTCTTCCCCACACTAAAAAGGCTTTTTCGCCTTTCTTTACTCGTTTTCCTTGTTTAATCCATTCCTGAAAGGTGTTAAATTCTTGGTGTTCGCCTTTAGAATAAAAATCTTCAATCAAAATTGAATTTATATTGCGTGGTTCGTCTTCGAGTTCCTGAATTTCTTTAGCGACTTTAGAAAGTGCTATTAAAGATTTTTTCTTTTCAATATGTTGTTGTTGCTTGTCGGTCATGGCTTAAGCTTTAGAAATAATTAATAAATTTTTTGAAACTGAAATATTGACTTCCTCCCCTATTTCAAAACCTGCATCCTGCATCCATTTTCCGGATAAAGTTAATTTTGGTTTAACTGTTGGTTTTCTCCAAAGGTTTTTGACAAATTGAGATGAAATTTTAAGCGAGCGAGATTTAAAAAATATATCCATTGTAATCGCTTTTTTGAGGTTGATTTTCCTGGATAAATAACTCGGCAATTGCATAAGCTTTATTAAAAGCTTTTTTTGCTTTGGCTTTATAATATTTGTAATCTTCGTAATTAAAAAGAAAAGAATATCCTTTTTCGTGTAGTATGGCTTTTACTTGCTCGGATAACTTAAAAGCTGTATTTTTGTTGCTGTTAGATTGTGCGTGCGTCATGGCTTGTATAATTTAAGTGATTTAAACCCTCCGATACTTCGAACTATCAGAGGGTTTTTTGTTTTAAATAGGCTTAGATTTCAAAGGTTAAGACTTCGTTTTCTGCTTCTGTAAGCAAGATGTTCAATTCTTCCTCCATTGTGTCCGTAACTTTTTTTATTACGTTAGAATTGCTTACTTCAAATTCAAATCCCGCCTGATTTTTCAAAATGATTTTTGCAGTGATTTTGTCGTTTCCTGCGTGAAACATTTTTAAGTCATTTGATTTCTTTTCTAGGTGTTCATATCGCTTTGAAACTTCATCAAAAAGGGTTTTCCTTCCTATTCTCTCCTTTGCCGTTAAAGGTGCACTAGATGCAAACTTTTCTATCGAAGCAATTGCGGATGCTTCTTTGCTTTTGTCGGTAGGTTCTTCCGTTTTACCTGTAGGTAATAATTTTAGGTTTTTTACATCTTTTACCTCATTACCTGATTTCTCTTTTTGTAATTTTTCTACGCTCATAATGTTATAATTAAGTGATTTTCAATACTTAAAGATACAAAATAAAGTCGTATATATACGACTTTAGGCAAAGAAATTTACTAAAATCCAACTAAAAACATAAAATATAGAATTGTTCTAAATAGGATAATTTACCTTTTAAAAAAATCGAAAAAACAGGGTTATAAAAAAAATAAAAAACATAAAATACTGAAAACAAACAAACTAACCCAAATTAAAAAGGGTTGTTTGTTGTTTTTGTCTTTGAAAACACCGTCCCGCTCAAAAACCTTTTCTTCATTACCTCTTTTCTTTTTTCTTTAGAGATATGACACAATTTGTTACAAATGTAACATTTTAATAAAAAAGGGCTTCTCCGTAGCCCACCATTTACGCTCCGAAGGTATCCTAACTGCTTGCTTTTGTTCATGTCACACCACTTGTGCTATGGTAATAGTACTATTGTATTATAATAAAAGAGGTAATTACATGAGTTCAACAGTTAAGTTGTTTGATGCTATAAAAAGAATGCGTGAGCTAACCGATAAAGGAATTCCGTTTAGCTTTTCATTCATGTCATACAATGACACAACAGGGACTTCCGATGGAGTTAAAACAGTAACGAATGCGCAACTACGCATGGGTTATCGTAACGACCAAAGCAAGAAAGCTTCTATTCTTATCGGGTATGTGAATGCACAAGATGGGAATAGGTGGTTTTATTTGCCTCTTCTATTAAAATTCAACGGACACACAATAAAACCATAGTTATGAATATAGAATACATAGGTAGAGATGCTATTGTAGATACTCCAGATGTAGCATTTACTTATCAGGTAAGTGAGACACCAAGAGAACTTCATCAAGAGAAACAAAGAAAGAATGACCTAAACTGGAACAACTGTTTCAATCCTATAGGTGATTACTTGGTGTTTCCTTATGGTGCTAATGATGATCTTCCAGATGTTATCAAGGATGTCGTTCAGAACAACTCTACCGCTCCTGGTATCCTGAAGAAGAAAACCCAATTGATTTGGGGAATGGGTCCGCAGTTGTATAAAGAACAGATTAAAGATGGTAAACTAACAAGAGTATATACTGAAGATGCTGAGATAAAGGCATGGCTTGATTCTTGGGATTGTGAATCATACTTACTAAAAGCCTGTACAGATTACCAACATTTAGAAGGTGTGTTTTCTAAGTTTGAATTGAACAAAGGTAGCCGTATAGGTCAGCCATTTGTTTCAAAAATAGTTCACTGTTACCCAGATAGAACCCGAAAAGCCTGTAAAAAAGATAGTCCTACACTTGAAGCAACGCATGCCATAACTGCTGAACGTTCTTTTAGAGATGTAAACGGTGCGAATGCTTATAAAGTTTATCCATTATTCGATTTTAAGAATCCTTTTGCCAATAAAAATGCAATATTTTATAGCAATATGTACAGCTTCTGTACCGATTATTATACGGTACCCGATTTATACGGTTCTATCGAATGGTTGAGAAGATCTACTGCTGTTCCTTTAATCTTTAAGGCATTATCGAAAAACTCAATTAATCTTAAATATCATATTATTTCGCCGCAGGCTTTTTGGGATAAGAAAGAACAAGAAATAGAAGCCAATTGTGAGAAAGCAGGAGTTATTTATAATAAAAAGTTACTTTTAAAATACCAAAGGGAATTCCTTGAAAAGATTGCTGTAGTATTATCTGGTGATGAAAATACAGGTAAATATCTTCATACAACAAAGGATTTTACAGTTGATGGAACAAATCTTATTGAACATGGTTGGGAGATTAAAACAATAGACCAAAACATGAAGAATTATGTCGAATCGCAAATTGCAATATCAAATCATGCTAATCACGCATTATCATCAGGATTGAACTTACATTCGGCTTTAGGAAATGTTTCTGAAACTGGTAAAAGTGATAGTGGTTCTGAGCAAATATACGCGCTTAAAACCTTCTTACAAACAGGAATTGATATTCCTGAAATCATAATAATGAAAGCTGTTAATTATGCCTTATTATCCAATTTCCCTAAAAAAGGATTGAAACTTGGATTTTACCACGAAACACCCGAAAAAGAACAGGATATCGCACCAAAAGACCGATTAATAAACGCTGCATAATATGAAACTACTATTTCAAACCACAGGAACAACAGGAAGCACCGAATTGAAATCGTTATTAGGTTCTATCGATGCCGATTTGAAAATTCAAAATCTAATTCCGGATTTAATTACAGCTACTAATGATGTGATTGATTTGGTAGGCGAAGAAGTTTATAAAAAAGCCACCGATTTATATGGTAATGGAACGATAGCCGATGAAAACAAAGATTTCATATTTGCTATTCGTTATCCTATTGCTGTCAATGCTTATAGATTAATTGCTCCATCTAATGATCTTGCGCATACTAATAATGGTAGAAAAATGCGTCATGATGACAACGAAAAACAAGCATTCGAATGGATGATTGACCGTGATAATGCAGCACTAGAAAGACGTTATTATCGTGCATTGGATGATTTAATAAAATTCCTTGACCGCTCTAAAGTCGATGCCGAAACATCCACAACATTATACACCATTTGGACAACTAGCGAAGCTTTTAAAGCCACTCATAATTTATTCATTCGTACCGTTGCTGACTTTGACCAACATTTTACAATCAATTCCAGATTGTTATTAATAAAATTAGCCCCTGCAATTTGGGATTGCGAGCAATACAAAATCAGACCTCTTATTGGTACTGAAAAACTAACCGCATTAAAACAGGCGCTAAAATCGGGCACTGAGATAACTGAAGCAAAAGATTTAGAGTTGATTCGCTTAATTCAAAAAGCTTCAGTATCCTATGCTCTAGCGTGGGCGATGCCTCGATTATCGGTACAATTGTATCCCGAAGGAGTGCTACAGCATGTAACCAGTGATCGTGCCACCACTCGTGGAGCAAAACCAACACTTAAAAATGAAACTCAGGAAGCCCGCCAAGCATTTGAAAGTGACTTTGACAGAGTAATACTGGAAATTGAAAGATTAGTAGCTCCTGCCCCAACTATCGACGAATGTCAACCCATAAACCCTGAAATTATTTACGGAGATAAATTCATGTCATTATAAAACCTAACTATTCAATGAAATCAATACTTAAAAAAATCGCCCTATTTTTTAATTACCTATTCAATTTCAGAACCATTAAAAGGTTTAAGAAAATCAATAACAAACTCGAAAAAACCTTAGAAGATAGAGAGGTTGACCGTATCATTCTAAAAGGAAATATTATAAAAATGGTTCGGAAGTATCTGAGGATTGATGCCAAATCAAAATACATTCCGAAAGAATCCCGAAACCACACCGAAATAAGAGAACGTATTTTGGCTGAGTTTGGCGAACAAATGGCAAAACTGGGTATCAAAATCAATGAGAAACTAGAACTAAGATAATGCACAACATCCATATTCCAGAAGCAAACCTAAACCTCTATCTTCCTGCTGACTTGTCTGAATGTGACCAGCAGCAGTATATCGATATGTGCGAATTGATTTTTCGCTTTCACAATCAGGAAATAGATTATCTGGAGTTTAGAACCCATGCGGTTTATAAACTCTTAGGTTTAAAAGCAAAAGAATCAGAACACGATCAGGAAGAAAAGTTTGCTAATGTATATGTCATTTCTGAACTTATAGATTCTTTCTTCGAAGAAGTTGATGGCATCAAAACCATCAATCAATATTACATTCATAATCCTATTCCAAGTTTTGCACCTGGATTGAAAAAATATTACGGTCCTGCCGATAGCTTCATGGATATGACCTTTGGCGAATACCGTGATGCCTTGCGCATTTTCCACGATTTCCACGCTACGGGCGATATGCAATTACTGGTTTTATTGACTGCGGTTTTTTATAGAAAGAAAAAAGCGTTTCATTTTATCCAGAAACAATTAGCATCCTATGATGGTAATTGTAGAATTCCATATAATTCGGCACTTTTGGAGAGGCATGCTAAAAATTTCAAGTATGCGCCAATAGGATTTATTTATGGATTTTACCTGTTGTTTGCCAGTTTCCAAAAATATTTGGTTGATGCAAAATTAATGTGGGGAGGAAAAGAAATAGATCTGTCTATATTATTTCAAAGCGATGGTGGTTCCGAACCTGAAATACCAGGAATAGGAATGGACAGTATTGCTTTTACAATGGCCGAAAGTGGCGCATTTGGAAACATAAAAGAAGTTGACGAAACTAATTTTTGGCAAATACTAATCAAAATGTACGATTCCCGAAGAAACGATTTAGAACGACAAAAAAACGAAACAAATGCTACCAATCAACCGAATTAGAGAATACCTGACTGAAGTTGTAACCCAACTTAAAGATACAGATAACAAAAAACTTTTCAATTATACTGAAATGATAGTTGAAAAAAAAGGACTTTCTAAAATTTTAAAAGAACGAACTCAAGAACAAAACAGCTATCTCATTGCTGTATTACCTAGTTTCAATTTTAAAGGCACTGAAGATAATGTCAAGACCGTAAATATTCTTTCCTTTTTTATCCTAAACAAAACCGATTATTCAGAACACGACCATGATTCTTTCCTAAATATTTTTGTAGATACTCAAGCTAAAGCCCAAGCCTTTGTAAATAAACTTTTGGAAGACAAATCTAATAATACAGGGGCTTTATGCGGTTTTTTACAATTACTGGATGAAAACTCAATGGCTGTAAATCCAGTATATTATATGGATGGGTGCAATGGGTGGGTAGTAGATATTAATTTGGATACCATTTTTTAAAGTCGTATATTTACGACTTAAACTCAAACCATGACAACTGAAAAAATCAACGAATTATTTGAAAAAGCAATTGATAAAAATAAAAGAATCCCAATTTCTAAACTCCAAGGGATATCTAATGATAAAATTTACAATTGGCGAAATGGTAGAAACATCCCAACAATAGGCGATAAACTGAATCTTTTATGGCAGTTAGGGAAAATTAAAATCACAGAAAACGATGAGCCTGATAGAAACTAGAGAACAATTTTCGGATTCCATTTTAGAAAAACGCTTTATCCGGAAAGTAAGCCAGGATATGAATCATGATATTGATCAAGCCCAAAAGGCTTATATGTCAAGTCGTGGTTTTGAAACCGAAGATTGGTATTCCGGTCGTGGCTTTGTGGCCACCGAAAGCGGATTGGAAATGACCCACCTCAAGAAACACCGTTTTGTGGATATGAAAACCCGAACCTCTAAAAAAGGCACCAACCGAAAGAAAGCACATCCGGTTCATAACCGCATTATCTGGGGACACTACAATAATTTAATTAAGGAATTGCATTTTGGCTTTACCCATGCCGTTCAGGAAGAATTGAGAAAGTTAGCCGATTAAAAATAAATCCCTCCATTGTGAGGGATTTTCTTATTTTTACAGTCTAACTTTAAAATTCATATCATGAAAAAAATTATTTTATTGCTTTTGTTTATTACTAATTTTAGTTATTCTCAAAATGATTCTATAAATAAGCCAGATCCTGTAAACAGAGCATTATTATCGATGATAAAAAAACAAGATGTATTTAGTTCTGAAGTTAGAGACTTATTAGTCTCTAAAGTTGAAAAAATAAAGATTGAAACTAAAGATACTAGTTTATCTAAATTATGTGATGAATATATTACTTCTATAAAAAAAATTAAAATACCTGAAGCTGTAGAAGTTGATTTATCAAAAGCAACAAAAGAAGATTTAAAAAAGTTTGAAATTTCAAATGATAAATTCAACAAAAATTCTAATATCTTTCATAAAGGTGCTGATTACGTAAGACTGACCTTGATTCTACAGATTAAAGATAATAAAGCATTAATTGCTTTGAGATCTCGTTATACAGGAAAAGATTGGATATTTATGAATTATGTTAAATTCCTAGTTGATGATAATACATATGATATAGAAGTAAAAGATCCTTTAAGAAATGTGTATACAGGGATGGTTACTGAAACAGCTGTTAAATATGTAGATTTAGAAATGTTAGGAATTATAAATAAAATAATTAATTCAAATACAGAGGTCAATGTACGGTTTTTGGGAAATAAAGGAAATTTTGATTTTATAATGAACAAACGATCTTTGACTGCTATGAAAGAAGTTTTAGATTTATATAATAAAATCAGGGTTAATTGATAATAATCAACATAGCCATGATTATTATTCTATCCATTATAGCCTACTTTTTAGAGTAGGCTTTTTTTTGATGTGCAAATGCACATTGTTTAAAATAAAAATATATCTTTGCTTTGCAAAACCATAATTCCTAGGAGCAATCCTAAAAAACTTTTTTAAGTTAACATAAGCGAACCCTCGTTCACGTTGTAGGTGTCTAGTGATAGCCCTGATCTCATTCCTAGGAATGGTTTTGCACAACCGACAACGAGGGTTTCGTGTATAAACTATTTTCAGATATGCAAAACGAAAATGAAAATGAAAAATTATCACATCGTGATGTTTTTCCCGCACTGGCTAAATTTATTGATAATGCCTGGTTTCAGAGTGAAATTAAAAATTTAGAAAAAAATTATCAGGAAGCTATTGAGCTTTTAATGGTCACTGAGTTCGCCGACAATCAGGAACTTAGAGAACGAATGTACATATCCTTAGATACTATTCGTAGGTTCAATGAGGTGTTTAAGCCTTTTTCTAAAAAACAGGTGTCTAAAGCCTGTGAAAAATTTACTCATGTCTAGCTTGGTACCCGTTAAGATATTCTACGCCAAGGGCATTAGAGTAGCAATGAAAACCAAGACGTTCAAGGAAGTAGTAGAATGTCTTTTTGGAGATTCTCCTTTTTCTAAATACGAACCCCTAAAAATGGTTTTTACCAGTACAGGCAAAGTCCTGTTTATGGATAAAAATGCTTTCAATTCCTATCTATCTGGAAACATTAGCATGCAGGAACTAGTAGAACTCACCGAGTGTGACGAACTCTATCGCAATACTCAGGATGTTTTAGGAGTAGAAAAGGGGCATTTATGGAAAGCTTCGCTTAATGTACTTACCTTAATTAGCGATGATGAATTTGTAGAAACCAAATTAGATTTAAAAGTTTTTGAAATTGTAGAATAACTTAAAAAGCCACTTCATTGTGGCTTTTTTTCGTTTACAACTGTTAAAGTTTAAAAATATCTAATCTAACTTCTTGATAATCAAATATTTATAATATATTTGCACGAAATAAACTACTAAATAAAAATATTATGAAAACACTTTCAGTAATTAATGAAATTAAAATTGTTCAATTAGCTAACGATTTAGTACCAATTAAGCCAATTTGTGAAGCTTTGGGGATTGATGAATCCGCACAAAGAAAAAAAATTCAAGAGGATGAATATTTTAGTTCAACTGCGGTGCTGAGCACCGCAGTTGGAGCTGATAAAAAAGAAAGAGAAATGCTATGTTTACCACTTCCTTATATTTTTAGTTGGCTGGCAACAATCAATCCTAAAAATGTTAAAGAGGAAGCTAGAGCAGCTGTTCAATTATACAGAATGAAATGTTCTCAGGTAATTTATGAAGCGATGTTTCTAAAAAATAAATTTCTACAAGAAAAAGACATATTGATTGAAGAAAAATTAAAAGAACTAGAAAGTATTAGGGATAATTTTAAAAATGCAAAATTAAAATTAGATGATGCTACAAAAGAATTGAAAGAAGCAAGAACAACAACTTTTGATGATTGGCAAAAAAATAATAATCAGGGTTCAATGTTTGATATTGATGGATTTATAGAATAGTCAAAACTAATAATAGTTACCACTCTCAGAGTGGTAACTACATCTCAGCAAGCCCTGTAAATACAGGGCTTTTTTTATGTCACATAGTTTGCACTAAACTATCGCCAATTTTACTGAAAATCAGTACTAATGGCAAAAACTATCTCCGACGAAGTAATGAAACTATCCATTGAAATAAATGGAAATAAAGCTCAAACCGAACTTTTAGATCTTGAGAAAAAGACACGTGTACTTACTGAAGCTAATAAGGGTCATTTACTGCAAAAACAACTTTTAGAAAAACAAGGAAAAAAAGATACCGAACAATACAAATTGCTAACAGCAACGATGAAAGCCAATTCGGATGAAATAGTTTCCAATAAAGCAAAAATGAAAATCCTGCAAGACCAAATAGGTATAACAGGTTTAACCATTTCTCAATTACAGTCTAAAGCTATCATGCTTCGTAACAATTTACGAAATATGGTACCAGGTTCTGCAGATTATAAACGGTACGAAGCGGAATTACAGCAGGTTTCTGCACGTTTAAGCGAACTAAGGGGAAAAGCCACACAAAGCAAACTTTCCCTTGGTTCTATGGCGGATGGCTTCAACCGTTACCAGGCTATGGCTCTTACTGTAGTAGCATCACTTACCGGTGTTGTTCTTTCTATTCAAAAAATCATCGATTTAAACGGAAAATTGGTGGGTGCGCAATCCAATGTGATGAAAACAACCGGAATGACCCGTCAGGAAGTTGATGAGTTGACTAAATCCTTTGGCTTACTCCATACCCGTACTTCCAGAATAGACTTATTAGGCATTGCCGAACAGGGAGGACGAATTGGAATTGCCAAAGCCGAGATAGGCGATTTTGTCAATGTCATGAATAAAGCTGCTGTATCCTTGGGTGATTCCTTTACTGGTGGTGCTGAGGAAGTAGCGAACAAGCTGGGTAAAATCAAATTCCTTTTTGCTGAAACTAAGGATTTGGGCGTGGAACAAACCTATAATTCAATCGGTTCGGCTATTAACGATTTGGGGGCTAATGGTGTAGCATCCGAGCAAAACATTGCCGATTTTACCACCCGAATAGGATCCCTTACTGATGTCTTAAAACCTACTATTCAGGAAACCTTAGCCCTTGGTGCTGCATTCGAAGAATCAGGAATTGAATCCGAAGTTTCCTCTCGTGCCTATGGTATTTTTATGAATCGTGCCAGTACCGGTGCTGCCGATTTTGCGAAAGTAATGGGGATTTCTAAAAAAGCGGTCGAGGATATGATCAATACCAATCCGCTGGAATTCATGCTCCAATTTGCTGAAGGAATGAAAGGCATGAATGCTACTGATGTAGCTAAAACATTAGACCACCTTAAAATCAATGCCGATGGTGCTAATAAGGTAATTGGTGCTATGGGTAACAATACCGCACGTTTCCGTGAATTAATTGATTTGTCTAATCAATCTTTTGCTGATGGAACTTCACTTATCAACGAGTACAATATCAAAAACAATGAACTCGAAGCGATATTAGAACGCATCAAGAAAACCGTTTCAGGTTGGTTTTCGTCTGAGACTTTTGTGAAATGGTTAACTGTGGCTGTATCTTGGTTTGCCAATTTTATTGGAGCAACTGAAGAAGCTGAAAATAAAATATCTACATGGAGAATAACTTTAGCTTTTACTGCTAAATTATTAGCTGTTCTTGTTTCTTCCATGATTTCATTTACAGTTGCTTCTAGAGTAGCTGCTATTGAAGTTAAATCTTTAGGAGTTGCAACCGCTTGGGCTAATATTCAATCTAAATTGAATGTAATGTGGTTATCATTACAAAAATTTGGATTGATAGCTTATTCTATTGTAATGAAAATATTTAGTCAGGAAGCTAAAGCAGCTACTGTAGCTATTAGGGCTTTAAATATAGCAGGTGCTGCAAGTCCTTGGGGTGCATTGTTGGCTGTAATTGCTGCGGTTACAACTGCATATTTTGTTTTTAGAGATTCTGTAAATAAAGCTACAATTAGTCAAGATAGTTTTTCAAAACAACAAAAAGTTTTAGCGGATGAAGTAGGTAAATCTACTGCAGCTACAAAAGCACACATTTCGGCTTTAGTAAGTGTTATAAATGATGAAAATGTTTCATTGGCTACACGAAAAAAAGCGTATGAAAACTTAGTAAAAATAGCACCTGAATTTAATGGTTTACTTGTAAAAGAAGGAGAAAAGGTTTCTGGGTTACTTACCATATATGCTGATTATATAAAAGCATTAGATCAGGTCGCTTATGCTAAAGGATTTGCTAAACTAAATGAGAAAAACATTGAAAAGGAAATTAGTGACGCTCAGAAATTATACAATGCCGAAATAAAAATGCAACAATCAAAAAAGGCATTTGATGAGTATAGAAGTAAAACTACAATAAAAAATAGAGATCTATATGTTGATATGGATTTGTCAGGTAAATATAGTGCTGATAAAATAGCCTTTGAAAAAGCTAAATCAAATTTAGAAAACACAAAAAAAATTGTAGAACAAACATCAAGTTTTCAAACCAATACTGTAAATAATTTAAAAAAAAACATAACATTAAGAGAAAAACAACTTTCAGCATTAGAAACTAAATACGGTAAAGAAGTAGCTGCTAAAAGTTCAGGATACAAACAAATTGCATTAAAACTAAAAGCTGACAAACAATCTTTAGATGCTTTAATTGGTTCTACAGGAAATAATGGTGAGACACCGGATTCCAAATATAAAGTTCCTCAAGAAACTAATGGTTCAGGGGATAAAGCCTTGAAAAAACAGCAGGAAACAGCAAAAAAACAAATAGAGGAAACTGAAAAATTTATTGAAGATAAATTAAAATTGGAACGTCAGGCTGAGGATATCAGTCTGGATAAAATGGGTGAAGGAGCAGCTAAAGAAATAATAATAGAACAGGTATTACTTGAAAGAAAATTAGAAGATTTAGAAAAAGCTTTGAAAAAAGAAGAGGATATCAAACAAGCGTATGCAAACGCATCTAATAAAAATTTATCTGAAACCGAAAGAAGTTATTGGAAAGCACAAGCAGAATTATGGGAAGCTTCCAATAAAACCAAATCAATAGAAATGGAACAGGCTGTTTACACCCACAACCTGAAATTAGCCACCATTGAAGAAAAAGCAGCTATCGAGGCTATAAATAAAAAGAAAGAAAACTTTGATCGCGAAAAACAACAACGTGAAATCAAGTTCAATGAGGAACTGGCGGCACTGGGTAATAATAAAAGAGCCAAAAGAAAACT
>NCET01000077.1 GCA_002280815.1 Flavobacteriales bacterium 32-34-25
ATTCTTTTGCAAATTCCTGTTTGTAAATACGAACAATCAATAAGAATAAACTAATTAATAAAGGACCAAAAACTAGACCTATAAACCCAAAAAGCGGAATTCCTATTATGACTCCTATAAGTGTGATTAATGGATGAACATTATCCATTTTTTTCAATACATACAAGCGGATGATATTATCAGTCGTCCCTACCACTATCACACCATAGAGCAAAACACCCCATGCCTGAAAAGTATTGCCATCAGACAGTGCTAATATAAAAACAGGAAGTGTTCCTAATAAATTTCCAATAAAAGGAATCATCGAACCAATGGTTACAACCACAGCCCAGAAAAACGGACTTTCGACACCAAATATTAGAAATCCAATCAAGGCTACAAAACCCTGAGCTACTGCTACTAATGGAATTCCTAATGAATTAGACCGAACCATTTCGCTTACTTTAACGCCTAAGGTTTCAAGGTTTTCATTTTTAATAGGGATATATTCTATCAAAACTTTTCGAAGTTGTTTTTGATTGGTAAGCATATAAAACAAGAAAAAATACATGATGGAAATGGCAATAAAAGCGTTCAAAGTACTTCCTAAAACATCACTAACACTACTTGCAATTCCACTAGAAATTGAAGAAGCGTCAATTTGGTCAGTGATACTAAATCCCAAAGAATGCTCCCAATCTTTTAAATGCGTTTTAACCACTTTTATGAATTTTTCAGCACTTTTAGTGGCTTGACCTATTTTATTTCCTAACATTAGCAAAGCTCCTGCAATAGGAATCAATATCGAAATAAAAGACAAAAACATTAAAGATGCTGCTGCTAAATTAGGATTCCAACCTCTGTTAACTAGTTTTGTCATGCTTCCTTTTAGCAATACATACAATGTAATAGCTCCAAATACTCCTAAAAAATAAGGAATCATTTCCCTAAAAATCAATCCTCCCATTAAAATAATTAATAAAAGAATAAAGATTTGACGTATTATTTTTGGATTTATAATATTCATAGTCAAGCTCATTTTGGTTTAAAATAGATGAATCAATCGTTTTATTTACTTGCTTTTTCGGCTTGTCTTTTAGCTTCTTTCTGCAGTTTTTCGGTCTCTTTTTTGAGTCTTTCGGCTTCTTTTTCTTTTTCCTTTTCTTTCTTTTTAAAATAACCTCTCAACAAAAAATTACTTTTTGCAGCTTCCATATTCTCACTTAAGCCTTTTGAACTATTTCTTAGATTTTCCATTGTTTTATCTAAGTCTTTGGCCATTTGCTCATCATTCATCAGTTTACCAATAGTTCCTTCTCCATTATTAATATTATTTAACAAAAGAGCCAGTTCGCCAGTAATAATCTCAGCATTATCAGCCGTAACTTTTATTGAAGTAAGTATATCATCAAATTCTACTGGTTCAAATGAAGCAATGATAGCACCATCTTTAATCTCGGGTAGTTTTGTATTTCCTTGCGAAATAATTAAAATTTTATTGCCAATAACACCTTCAGAAGCTATTGAAGCCTTACTATCGGTTTTAATGAACTTTTTAACGTCCATATCCATCACTGCTTCCACATTTACTGTCGAATCATTTACTATCACAATATTCTCGATAGTTCCAACCGAAATTCCCGAAAAACGAACCTGACTACCTATTTGGAGTCCGCTTACGTTATTGAAATTAGTTTTGATTCTAAATTTTGAACCAAATAAATTTTGATTGGTTCCAATAAAAAATATAATTAGAAATAAAATCAATATTCCTAAAGATACAAAAATCCCGAGTTTTATTTTATATGCGTTGCTAGTTGTTGTCATAATTATTTATTTAAAAAATGATTGAATGTACGCATCATCGTCGTTGATGAATTCCTGTAAATTGCCTTCTTTGTAAACTTTTCCATCTTTAATCATTATAATTCTATCTGCAACCGTTTTTACACAGTTCATATCATGAGTAATTATGATGGATGAATTATTAAATTTTTCCCTGGTTTCGTTTATCAATTCACTTATTTCTTTAGACGTTATAGGATCTAAACCCGTGGTGGGTTCATCATACAAAATGATTTCAGGATGGACCACTAATGTTCGGGCTAAGCCAATTCTTTTTTTCATTCCTCCCGATAATTCTGATGGCATTTTATCAATAGCATCGGGTAAACCTACATTTTCTAAGGCTTCAACAATTTTATCGTCTATTTCTTGTTTCGAAAATTTCTCTTTTAGCCTCGAAAGAGCAAATGTCAAATTTTCACGAACCGTCATAGAATCATACAAGGCAGCACCTTGAAATAGAAAGCCTATTTTTCTACGAACCTTAATTAAGTCCTCTTCACTAATATCAGTCAATTCATGTTTTCCCACAGTAATACTGCCTTGGTCGTGTTTTAAAAGACTAACAATACACTTAATTAAAACAGACTTTCCTGATCCCGATTTTCCTAATACAACTAAATTCTCTTTTTCATAAAGTTGCAACATGATGCCGTCAAGAACCTTTAGTTCGCCAAAACTCTTGTTCAGATTCTTAATATCAATAACTACCTTGTTTGTTTCCTCTTCCATTACAATAAATCGGTTATTTGTACAGCAATTAAGTCTACAATGATTAATAATAATGATGCAGTTACCACAGCGGAGTTTGCTGCAATTCCAACACTTTCAGTTCCACGGCCAGCATTATAGCCTTTATAACATCCTACTAAACCAATAACGGCTCCAAAAAAGAAGGATTTAATTACCGCAGGAATAACGTCTAGAAAATCTACATTAATAAACGCTTGATTTAAGAATAAGCGTAAACTCATGTCGTCCTTGATGTTGATTCCTAACCAACTGCCAAAAATCCCAATAGCATCGGCATACAACGTCAGCAAAGGAATCATTACAATAGCAGCTAAAACCCTTGGAATTACTAAAAAATTGATGGGATAGGTATTAGACACTTCCATAGCGTCTATTTGTTCACTCACTCGCATAGAACCCAGTTCGGCACCCATACTGGAACCTATTTTTCCAGCACAAATTAAAGCCGTAATTACAGGACCCATTTCTCTAATTATAGAAATAGCAACCATACCTGGCAGCATGGCTACGGCTCCAAATTGAACCAATGGAGGTCTGGATTGAATGGTAAGCACTAAACCAATAATAATACCTGTAACAGAAATTAAACCTACCGATTTATTACCTATTTGGTAACATTGTTTTAGGAATTCCTGAAACTCAAACCGCTTGGTAACAAAATTTTTCAGCACCGTTTTTAAATACTCAGTAGCATTTGCCATATCTATTAAAAAGGCAACAGTCTGTTCCTTTACTCGACTAATAAAAATAGGAGTATCTAAAACAGTTTGATCTGATTTAAGTAATTGTTTGAGCATAACTTTATTTTTTTAGATATTAAATAAAGTTATGTTCTTTATAGCATTTTAAATTATATTATTTTAGATTTATCTTACATAATAACTAGGTTCATACACAAAGTATTCACTGCTAAGAAACTGATATTAAAAAGGATAACCAATGGCTAGATTAAAAATTAAATTTTCTTTTCGCCAAGCAGCATTCGAAAAACGAATATCATCTATAACCCATTGATTGCCTTTAGGCAAATACGGTTTTCTTAATGGAAAAGCTAAATCGGTTCTAAGTACCAAAAAATTAAAATCAAAACGCAAGCCTACTCCAGTACCCACCGCCAGTTGATTTAAAAAATCTCCAGTAAATTCAGCTCCGGGTTTGTCGGTGTTTTTATTCAATAACCAAATATTTCCAGCATCAACAAAGACTGCTCCTTTTACTAACTTATACAATTGAGTACGCAATTCGGTACTGAATTCTAACTTTAAATCTCCCGACTGGTCTGGCAAAAAGGAATTATCGGTTACAGTACTTCCATCAAATGTTCCAGGACCAACAGATCTTGCTCTAAAAGCCCTAATACTACTTGTTCCACCAATAAAAAATTGTTTGATAAAAGGTAAATCTTTAGAATTTCCATAAGGAATTCCAGCACCTACAATAATTCTACTGGCAAGTGTGGTTTCTTTATTGAAATTATAATAATGACGAAATTCAAGCTCTAATTTAGAATATTGACTAAACGGAACTCCAAGTAAATTTTTAGGATTTTCATCATCGTTAGCCCCTAATAATAGTCCTAATGAATTACCCGATAAATCAATTCCTCCCTTAAAATAAATATTGTTCTTCCTATTTTTCAACATGGTATTGGTATAAGTATAGCTGTAATTTGTACCAAAAATAAGCTGCTTGTCAATTACTTTTTGCAAAGAAGCATTTTCCTCAATTTGAGATTGATACAACTCAGATACATCATTAGGCGAAGTATAGGATATATTAACCAAACTCAAATTGTGTTCTTTTCGCTCGTTTTCTTTCCATAAATATCCAAACGAAGCATTAAAGGTTTTTAAGGAATACAATTTGGTCCTCAATTGGTATTCATAACTTAAAGATGCTTTTGTTTTTGGCACATAAGCACTACCTGAACTCATTTCAAAAGGAGCAATAAATCGAGGCCAAACTAAACTGGCTTCTCCACCAAAACGGTACACATTAAATCCTTTATTTTGTCCAGCAACCTGTACTTCGACACCAGTAAATGCTGATATATTTAAAAGTTCAGCTCCTTTAAACAAGTTTCGATTACTCCAATTTATATTTAATTCGGTACCGGAATAATTAGCCGAATTTGTTTTGGCCAAAGCCTCAACTTGTATTGACTTTTTAGGTAATGGCGTTAAATAATAATAGACATCCAATTGATCTTTAGACAGACTATTTTCTTTGAATTCATTTTTAACAAACTTGAATGTTCCCAGTGTAATCAATCGGTTCAAGGATAAATTATGAGTTGTTCTATTGTACAAATCTTCTTTGTTAAACAGTAATGTTTTATCAAAAATAAAAGGCTTAAAAACCGTTTTATTATCAATTATGGTAATATCATTGTATTTAATGGTATCCATTTTTCGTTTAGAAACAGTGTCTCTTTTTAAATTGAAACTTGGATAAACATAGATGTCATTAATTTTATATTGATTCTTCGCTTTTTCAGGAATATTGTTTTTAATTTTTACCAGCAAATCTACTTCATGATTGGCAACAGTACTATCTACTTGAATTAATAAATAATCTTCGTTAAAATAATAAAAACCGCGCTCTTTTAATTTTGCATCTATTCGAGTACGTTCGTTTTTAATATCGTCTAAATCGTATGCCTCTCCTATTTTTAAAAAACTACTTTCTTCCAATTGCTTTATTTCTTTGGCTAAAAGAATAGAATCCTTTGGAAAAACAATCGATTTAATTTTATACTGTTTGTTTAATACTACTTCATAATTCGCTTTTACTTTTTTGCTGTTTTTAGTAGAATCGGCAATGGAATTTGGATTAAAAAAACCTCTGTTTTCAACATAATTTTGAATTACTTTTTGATTGTAACTCAAATCCACTTTACTCATTAAAACAGGTTCAGCTCCTAATTTGTATTTCAGCCAATGTTTAAAACCTTTATCTTTTTTAACCTCGCCAGCCAGATTGTAAAAAAAGATTCCGGGACGCATTCCAAAAATTGATTTATTAGCTTTGGGGCGTATTAAATCATTCAATTCTGATTTTATTTTCTTTCTAACTTTTTTAGATTCTTCTCCTTTTTTTACAGCAATAGTATGCCCTACATACAATAAATCACCTTCTGGAATTTTACGCGTACCGCTACAGCCCAAGAGTAAGCTTACTGAAAAAAGTAGTATGATATAATTATTGATTCTCATTTCTTTTCTGTTTTTTTCTATTGGCTTTGCCTTTCTTCTGAAACAACTCTTTAAATTTATTATAATTCATCGTAATTATAAAAGCTACTCCTGTTTCTATAACCTGACCTTGCAAGGCTACTTGATAATTGTTTTTTCGATAAGCTCTAAATTTATAACGACCGTCTTTGCTAATTAAATAATCAGCGGTAACATCTCCAGCGATGTTTGTGGATTGTTCATTTTCCTGCTGTGCTCCTTCTACCCCAAAACTACTTCCTACAGTCACTTTCAATCGATCGTTGAATAATTGTTTCGAAAGTCCCACATTCAAATCGGTTCTTTCTTTTCTTTCGCCCGAAGTAAAATCTTCTGTAGCCTGAAGATCAAAATCCAATTCAAAACCTTTTATCAAATCGCCAGCTAAATTATTCAACTGCTGCGACAAAATTTTGCTCACACTTTGTTTGGCTAAATAACTACCACTAATTCCTCCTGCCTCACTTTCAAACGGATTATCACCTATAAAACGATTCAATAACAACAATGCAAATACTTGTTTGTTCAAAGCATCATCGTCACGTCTGATTTGTTCTAATTTAGCTTGTGTTGTGTTGATAATTTCGGTTGAAACATTGTTATTTCCTTCTGGCAAAATGATATCAAAACTAATTTCGGGTTGCATCAATTCACCCTTCATCATTAAATTAGTTTCAAACGGAATGCGTTGTTTGTAGGTATTTCTTGTTTCGGCAGTTATATCTACCAATTGATCGTCAACCAAATCCAGTGGCGAAGCATCTACTTTGTAAACAGCGGTTATGTTGATGCTGGCTGCTGTGGGTTCGCCAGTCCATAGAATATAACTTTCGGGTTGAATTTCGAATTTTCTTTTAATCAAATTAAAATTCATTTCATAAGTTCCTCCGGTAAATTGGTATTTTCCCGTTAATGTGGTTTTCCCCGATGGATCAATTCCTCCAGTCAATTCGGCTTCTCCCTGCAATTTTAAATAATCTCCATTGGCTTCATCAATAACAATTGAAATTTCTGCTTTTTTATCCACCACAATATTTACCGAAGCATTAATTCCTCTTATTTCCGTTTGGTTGAGTTCCTTAGTTGGATCTTCAACAGCAATTAAAACCGTTTGATCCTGATCTATAAATTCCACAATTCCTTCTCTATCGGCAATAGACGGATCATCTTGCGGCAATACAATGGTAAATTTGGTATCGGGATTAATTTTTACATTTCCATTAACAACAGGATTATTCAAAGTTCCTTTAATCTCCAAATTGTTATCCAAATACAGCTCTCCATAAAATAAACGATTGTCTTTTGCTTTCGAATTTACGGCTCTAAAATTCTTAGCTGTCAAGTTCAAATCAAATCCTACATTTGTGTAATCCTGACTATTTAAAGTTCCATTTATTGTTAAAGGATTTTGTTTTTCATCCTGAAGCTTAAAGTTTTGAAAGATAATTTTATGGGTATCGAAAGTAAGATTATCATCATTCAACTTGAATTTTGAATTCAATTGAGACACATTAAAAGCAACCGAATTAAACTTAATATTTCCGTTGACAGTTGGATTAGAGGCTTGTCCTCCAACATTTAATTTTCCGTCTAAATAACCTTCGCTTTCCTTTAAATGATCCAAAGTAAAAGCTTGTACTGATTTCATTTGAAGCTTCTTAACATCAACAATAAAATCCAAACTTTGATTGCTAATATTATAGTTTCCATCAATATTTACCTGGTTATCAAAACCTGTTAATGCCACATTAGCATTGTACAAATTAGCCGTTTTATTATCTACTTTTAGCACTAAATTTCCAATGGTATCATTTTTTACTCTAAAATTCTCAACATTCAAATCAGCAATAAATAATGGATCTTTGGTTGCGTTTTTAACCGTAGCTTTTCCGTTTATAGCTCCGCCTACTTCAAAATTTGATTTGGCTATACTGCTTAAGGTTTCCAATTTAAAATTTTTGAAATCAACTAAAATAGGTGCATTGGCAACATTATTTTCAGATTGAACAGCCAACAATTGTCCGTCATTTTGAAGTTCAAATTTGGAAACCATCAGTCCTTTTTCCTCTAATTTTATGAAGTTATTAGAATCAATTTTCCAATTTTCATAATTCAAAAGCAATTTTTCGGGATTAAGATGAATAACCGATGCTCCCAATACATTTTTGAAATCCCCATTAATTACATACTTTTCTTTATTTTCTATGTCTTTTATATTCAGTTCATAATCAACTGTATTATTCTCTACTTTACCAATTAAGCTTGTCTTTGGAATTTCAAACTGACTGTTTTTAAGCACACCCAAAGACAAATTATAAAGCAAAGCATTATCCTGATTATTGATTTTTAAAACACCATTTGAAATTTCGTTATTAGCATAAATTAATTTCGGAATCGAAGCATTGATTACAATGGTGTCATTTACCGAATTGTATTTTCCGTTGATTGTGATTTCAGATAATTCCTGAATTTCAGGCAGTAATTTTTTGGTAATTGCATGCTCTTTAACAACGAACTTAAAATCCATATTTTGATTTCCTTCGTTCTTGACATACCCATTATTTATTTTATAATATTTCGAAATGGAATTCATCAATTGGTCACCAATGGTAGAAAGTTTATAATTTCCAGAAACCAATCCTTTTACAAATTGCGAATTCAAAATAATTGAATCTTTTTCAGCGGTAGAAATTGCTTTAAGACTGATGGTATCTAACGAAAATTGCTCTTTTTCTAAAGCAATTGTAAAATTACTAGCATCAATTGTCCCGTTTAGATTATCCGGATTCAAATCGTCAAAATGAGCGATAACATCTCCTCTTAATTTTAAAGGTCCTGCATGAAGATTCAACTTATTCAAATCTATAATATCCAAATTCAGTTTTAAATCTAATGTTGGTTTTTTAGAATTAGACGATCCTTTTGCAGCCAAAACAAAGGTTAAATTAGGATCAGTTGCATAGGCATTGGCTTCAAAAATACCATTGTGAATGTTTCCGCTAAGATTGATATTTTTATAATTGTAGGCATTGTATTGTGCTTTCAAAATCTTTGAAGTCAATTTTGCCGTTGCCGTTTGCGGATCCAGACTTCTACCGTTTACTCTAGCATTTACCGTTACTTTTCCTATCTTCTTATTTTTGATTAATTTTCCAACATCAAAATTTTCTACCGTAGCATCAGCAATATATTTCTCATTATTTTTTCGGCTTTGATCAAAAGTAGCTTTTACAACAGCATTTCCCATGGAACTTTTCAGTACCAAATTTGTTTTAAACACAGCAATACTTCCTTTGAAATTTCCTTTTAGATTGAATTTTTCAGGCAGTTGAATGCTATTCGGAATCGTATTTTTAGGAGTGAAAGCATAAATATCTTTAGATGTGCTATCAAAATTTAGAATAGCAACATCATAAACACTTTTATCCACATTCGGCAATCCTTTGATAGTTCCACTTAGATTTACTTTGGTAGTTCCAATTCCACTCGCATTGAATTTGTAAATTTTTAAATCATCAAATCTTCCTTTAACATTGGCATCCAAGTTTACAATTGCATTAGGATAATTTTTAAAAACAGCATTAGTAGTACTCAATTGTGGAACTACTAATAAAACATCTTTAAAAGCTATTTTACTGTCTTTTAAATTCGCATCTACCGATAAGTTTTCTATGTTTTTACTAATCGACGCAATGGATGGATAAGCCACCTGAATATGATCCAGCAAAGTAGTTTGAGGTGTTTTTAAATATAATTTTTTCAATAAAACACCTTTAGAACTATAGTTGAATTCGGTTGTTAATTCGTCTAATTCAAAACCGCTTTTATCTTTAAAAGTAAATGAATTAATAATTCCGCTATAGGAATCGTCATTGATAACAATAGATTTTCCATTGAACGACAACTCTTTTAAATCCAAATGATTGTAATCAATTCCGTTTTGAGTTTTTACCGCATTATCGTTATCAAATTTAAAATTTAAAGACGCAATCGCAATCTTGTCTAAATTAATTTTCCAAGGAGTGCTAGGCTTTTTTTCTTCAACTTTCACAGCTTTTACTACTGATTTTGTCAAAGCAAGAGAACCACTTGTTTTGTTTAATTCTATCGAATTTAAAGCAATAATTTGCTTTTCTAAATCAATGGTTTTTACTGAGGTTTCTAACTTTTCAAATTGGATTTTGGTATCTAAATTCGTGAGTTCGTCCTTATAATTTAAATCAATATCTTCGAGATTAATTGCGTTCAAAGTCAATTTTAAAATCTTAGATTGAGCTTCTTTTTCAATCTTATTAGTTGCTTTTTTTGCAGCTTCAACCAGACCTTGATTTAGGTTCAATTTCAAACCTTTCAAATTGATTTTTGGAATATCAAAAGCCAAATTATTCAAATCAAATTCATCAATATTCGTATCAAAATGATGAATGAATAAGTTGATATTGTTTTTAGCAACAGCATCTTTATAACTGAATTTAACGGCAACCAAATTGATTTTCTTTAGCGAAATTTCCATCGGTTTGGAATCCGTTTTAACTTTATTGGGAGTTTCAAAAGCTTTGATGATGTAATCAAAATTGAAAACAGAATCTTTGTTAACCTCAATATTTGCTGTGATTTTTTCTAAATCAACCGAATTAATTTCAAGCTTATTGTTTAGTAGTTCTAGAAGGCTGATGTCTACTTTTAAAGATTTTCCGGCTAACAAAGTGTCTTTGGATTGGTCTTCGAAATAAAAATCATTCAGAATAATTTTTTTGGGCAAGCCTATTTCAATGGTACCAATTTCAATTTTAGTTTTTATTTTATTTTCTAAATAAGTAACCGCCTTATCTTTTACAAAATTTTGTACAAAAGAGATTTGCAACGCAATTACAATCAGCAAGAAAAATGCTATCAAGAACAGTATGATACTTAAAAAAAATTTAGCCGCTTTTTTCAATTTTGAAGATGTCATATTTTCTGATCGTCAATTTATTGTGTATATCCCTATTTTATAAAGAATATCTTGCTAAGTTAATTAGATTTAAGGAATTTCTTAGTTCCTAAATTTTATTTTAAAAACAACTAATTTCTATATTCTGTATTTAAAATTGGCTTTAACCATTTTTTTGTGAAGATATCGCTATTATAGCTTAAAGTATTTATACAATTACATTGATTGTTATTACAATTTCAATGTATATTTTTAAGTTTTAAAATAGAGGGAAATCGAAAATTAGGACAGGTTTTAAAAAATTATTATTTTTTGTAAATAATTAAATATACCTCTTCATAAAAATTAGTACCTATAAAAATATCTTGACTAAAATATCTTGAATGTTCATTAATATTAAGGAATTTAAAATATTGGAAAAATTAAAAATAATAGGTCTATCGGAAAGTCTAAATAGAAATCTAATCCTAAAACATTATCTTTGATTTTTACAACAATATGAGTTCAATAACTATCAAAGAATTTTATCAGGATATTTTAGGAGAAAGCTGTCCTGACATCAATCAATTCCTTAATGATAATATCAACAAGGACATTGGTCATTTTAATGTTTTTGACATTTCAGAAATTTCAAAGACCTGCACATCAAAAACGGGAATGCCTTACAACAGGAGAACGTATTACAAAATAAGCCTGATAAACGGGAAAAACAACGTAGAATACGCCGACAAAACAATTGCTATTGAAGATTGTGCTGTTTTGTTTGCTTCTCCAAAAATCCCATACAATTATACCCATCTTTCTACAGAACAGTCTGGACATTTTTGTGTATTTACCAAAGATTTTTTACCTAATTCTAAAATTGGATTAGAAATAGACAATCTTCCCATTTTCTCTCCTCATAGTGATTTTGTTTACCAAATATCCACAGAACAGTTTCGAAATTTCGAAGCTATTTTCCTCAAAATGCACGAAGAAATTCAATCTGATTATGTTTATAAATATGATTTACTGAGGAATTATTTAATGGAATTAATTCATTTTGGGCAAAAATTAAAACCAATTCTCCCACTTGAGAACAACAAAACAGCTGCTTCTCGAACTACAACGTTGTTCATTGAACTATTAGAAAGACAGTTCCCTATAGAAAATATCAGCCAGCTTCTACAACTGAAAACACCTGCCGATTTTTCGGGAATTCTGGGCGTTCACGTCAATCACCTCAACAGAGTACTAAAAGACACCACAGGAAAAACAACTGGTGAAATCATAGGAAGCCGAATTTTTCAGGAAGCCAAAATGCTGCTTACCCAAACGCAATGGAATATTTCGGAAATTGCTTTTACACTAGGCTTTGAAGAAGTCGCTCACTTTTCTAATTTTTTTAAAAAATACAGCAAACAATCACCTCAAAATTTCAGAGAATTAATGATTGTTTGATTTTTACAAACTTTGATTTGATTTACGCAAATACACTCTTGTGCTAATGCTGCAACTTTGTACCATACAATTAAAACAATAAAAAATGGCAAATA
>NCET01000078.1 GCA_002280815.1 Flavobacteriales bacterium 32-34-25
CCCATTTTTTCGGTCAAATCATTCCATACATCCGTATAACGCATTACTGTTTTTTTACAGGCTTCGTTATATTCTTCTACCGAAATGGTTTTCCCGATATCTTCTTTGGTAATTCCTAATTCTTTCTCAGTACCTAATTCTACTGGCAAACCATGAGTATCCCAACCAGCTTTACGCTTTACCTGAAATCCTTTTTGGGTTTTATATCTGCAAAAAATATCTTTAATAGCACGTGCCATTACGTGGTGAATTCCTGGCAATCCGTTTGCCGAAGGTGGCCCTTCAAAAAACACGTAAGGCTCAGCACCTTCGCGAGTAGTTACACTCTTTTCAAATATATTTTCTTTCTTCCAAAAATCCAGAACTTCCGACGCTACTGTTGGCAAGTCAAGTCCTTTGTACTCAGTAAATTTTGTGCTCATTTTATCCTTTTCTTAAACGAGGTGCGAAAGTAAGGAATTTTGAGGAAATTAGAGAAAAGAGGAAAGAAAAAAGAGCGAATAAACACAATTATAGAAGGTTTTTGTAAAAAACAAGAAAGTTGTAACAAGTAAAACCGTTACAACTTTCTTTTTATTGCATTTGATTCACTAAATGGGTGCAGGCATCCCGAAACCGAAATTTCGTTACGGGACTGTGCTAACGTTTACGTATATCCGATCGGGGTTATTTTTCTTCTGTTTGGATTAAATTATCAATCTCAATTTTCAATTTCGGCAAATGGTTTATTAAGATTGACCAAATATTCTCATCGGAAACATTATCGTAAGCATGAATCACATGATTTCTGAGACCGATAATTGCTTTTGCGTTTGATATTTTCTCCACAAAAGAATCATCTCGGGTAACTATTCGGTTAATAGCTTCACCAATAATTTCAAGATTTCTTTCAACAGCTCTTTTGAGCATTAAGTTATTTCGGTATTTGAAAAAATCTTTCTCTTCATTATGGAAGAACTCATTTATTTCATCAATGGACATTTTTACATCAAACAACCATTTGAGAATCCTTTCATCCATAAATTAGTTCTTTAGAATTGTCAATTGATTTAATTAAAATTGGATTTTTTAAAGTTTGTTCTTCAAGTAAGTCAACTTCACGACCAAATAAAGACTCTAGTTTTTCTTTGAAGTTTATGTAATTATCAAAATACTTTGAAAGTTCAATTTGTTTAAACTTAACTAATAAATCAACATCACTTTTTTCGTTAAAACTTGAATTCAAAGACGATCCAAATAGATACATTTTTTCCACATTGTATATTACACAAAGCTTTTTTAAGTTGTCTATAGTGTTGTCAGTAATTACCATAACACAAATTTAAACAAAAATATCTTTTAAAATTGATTCCTCTAATAATTACTACCAACACCTTGGCACTACAGCGGGGCTTTCTTTTTATTGCATTTGATTCACTAAAAGGGTACGGGACTGCGCTAGCCTTTATCTACAAGTACGAGCCATCGGTTTAGTTTTCTAAACCCAACTACCCACAAGCAAGTCATTGCGAGGAACGAAGCAATCTCATCAAGTAACTCCACAAGTTGCTCCTCTTTGTGGGCACAGAATACAATTCTGCGCTATCGAGCTGCGCTAACGTTTACGCATACCCGAGCGATCGGGTTCGTGCGGCAGCGTGGGGCTCCTCTTTGTGGGCCAGAATACAATTCGCTATCGAGCTGCGCTAACGTTTACGTATATCCGATCGGGTAAACGTAGATTGTAAAAAAAATAAATCAATAATAAATTATCAAATAAGAAAACTCCAAATACTTCTATTATTAATTGTTGTAGTATTTGGAGTTAATATGAATAATATATATTAATATTTTACAAAATTTCCTCTTCATCAAAGTTGCCAAACCAATCACGAAGCTTGTCTTTTGCATGTTGCTTAACCTCGGCGTTAATATATACTCCTACAGCAGCGATAGCCATTACTAGAACACCTAAATCATCTGAATACCCAGCAACTGGAACTACATCAGGAATAGCATCAATTGGAGAGATAAAATAACCTAGTGCACCAATTATTATAGATTTAGCCCAAATAGGTGTATCTTTTTCTTTAAATGCATAGTAAAGCATTAATGCAGAATAAATGACTTTAATGCCTGCCTTTTTACAAACACTTTTTACCTTATCCCAAAAACCGTCTTCTGAGTATTCTTTTCCATACCCTTCATTTTCTTTAATTTGATCTGACATAAATAGATTAATTTTAAAATATTAAAAATAGATTTGTTAGGTGCTAAGATATTAAATTATTTATTGTTAAATAATAGTTTAAAAATATCATTACTGTCCGTTCCGTAGTCATTGACGCTAACTAGCCAGTAACTTTTATGTACTAATGACTAAATCAGACCTATCACCCCATTTTAAGGTAGCTTTGTCTGATAAACGTCAGTATTTATTTTTCGCTAATGTGTGAATAATTCTTACAGAAAACCCTACTTCTGTATCATTTCTCTTAAGGTTTCGAGCTGGATTTCCAGTTTCTGGATATAGTCGTTTTTCTCATCGAGTTCTTTTTTTAGGGCTTTTTCACGTTTGTTCTCGTATGGAAAGGGTACATATTCACCCAGTTGTGCAATAAAATTGTGCTTGAGGGCTAGACTTAGCTTCCAGAGTATGGCAAACTGCAAGGACTCTTTTTTGAAATATTCGTTCAATCCTGTGGGAAGTATGCCGAGTTGCCTGGCTACTTCGGCTTTCTTTATTTTATGATGTACAATGTGATAATGGATAAAATTACCTATCAGGGGATAATGTTCTCCTTTTCCGTTCTTGTATTTGTTGCTGGTGGATATCATCTTTTATTTGCTTTGTATTATTAATCTATAACATTTCCCTTAAAAACTAGTGCTAAACACTAATAGTATTGGTTCGAACTAGGTGGTCTATTGGTTCGAACTACATATATTATTGGTTCAAACTAGATGGTTTATTGGTTCGAGCAACCTATACTATTGGTTCAAACTACATATATTATTGGTTCAAACTAGATAGTTTATTGGTTCGAACTACATATACTATTGGTTCAAACTAGGTGGTCTATTGGTTCGAACTACACATACTATTGGTTCAAACTAGATGTTTTATTGGTTCGAACTACCTATACTATTGGTTCGACAAACCAATAAAGCAGGTTCGAAGCACATATACTGTTGGTTCGAACTAGATGTTTTTTTGTTTCTTATCAATCAGAAAAGCGACAAAAAAATCGCTTCTTTATGACAGAAGCGATTGTAGTTGCTTTTACTAATTGTTCTCTTACTCTGTAGGCATGACAGGTGGTGTTGTAACCGCATTGCCCTTGCTGGCCGCAAAACGAGTTTTGAGTTTATCGACAATGCTGTCGGCACCCAGTACTCCCGCATCGGCAGCAGTGCCAAAGGATTTATACAGGCTAAGTGCTGTATTATAGGCTTCGCTACCCGCCAGCATTTTAGTATCCTCAATGCGTTCGCACAATTGGTTGGCTAATCCCGAGATTTCGTCCATTTGGGCAAACAGCGTCAGGTCGCTTTGCATATTAGGCACCGAAATATAGCCGGGAACCAGCGTGGCATTGTTTACCGCAGCATTAAGAGCATCTTCGGTAAAGGCTTTGTTGTTGACATCAATGGCGTTTAAGGATTTCCTTTCGTCGGCAGTAAGCCCCACCAGAAAAGGAAGATTAGTTAAAATGGTTTGAAAAGCAGCTTTTACTGCTGTTAGTTGTGCTGCCGTAGCCGTAGTGTTTACACGGTTGTTGAGTAAATTTGACATAAAATAATAGTTTAATGGTTTATAATTAATAAGATTATACACTCAAAGCTAAACTATTTTTCTTTTGGTTTGTAGTTTTTTTAGTTCTTTTTTTGATTTTTTTATAAGTGATAGACTACGGATGGGGTTTTAGAACCCTATCAGAGTTTAAAACTCTGATAGGGTTGACCATGAAGCTGTTCTAATTGAATATTTAAAAAAATCTGTGATAATCCGTTTCATCTGTGTCATCTGCCTGTCGGCAGACAGGTCTGTGGCCTATTTTTTTAGTTCGCTTAGCTGAAAGTCATAAAAATTCAAGAAAAAACCTCCTTCAAAACATCAAGCGATTTTGGTCGTTTAAAACCATCCAAATGATAGGCGTAATAGTCAATCAGAATTTTTAAAAGCAATTGTCTTTCGATAACATGAAACACTTTTTGGTTGCTGTCTAGTTTTAACTGAATCAGTTTTTTGAACAGATGGGTTTCATGTTCGGTCAAAGAACCGATAGCATGAAACGGAGTAAAAACACCTTCGTTCATTTCGAAAAAAGGCATATCCATATCGGAAGTATCAGGATAAAAACCAAAATACTTGGTCATTTCCAGCATTAAAATCAGGTGAAAATTAGCCATTTCATCGTGTTCGTCTAACCAATGCAGGGCGGTTTCTAAAAACTCAAAAAGAGATTCGTTTTTTTCTTCTTCATGAATAGAATGATGCAAAATTTCCGAAATGAACATCACAATGGTACTCTTGTAAATATCCGAATGTATCGACTGAAATGGGGCCGCAATTTTAATTTCCTTAAAATGCTCCAAAGTTCCTTTGTTCTTATGATTGGCTTCAATTTCGAGAATAGTCATCGGCTGGAAATAAGCCATTTTTTGATTACTTTTTCTATTCGAAAAGGCATCTCGAACAAAATAAGATTTCAATCCATGCGACAACGTAAAGCATTTTACTATCAAGCTTTTTTCCTGGTATTTTAAAGCCGAAATAACAATTGCCTTGGTTTTAATTTGCATGAATTTGATTTTGCTGAAATGAGTTGCGAAGATAAGTAAAAGAGTCCTTAGTCCTTAGTTCCTAGTACTTAGTTGGTGGGTAATTAGTCCCGAGTACCTAGTAATTAGTCCTTAGTAGTTCGTTTTATAAAAAGTCTCCAACGTTTTACTAGAAACTAAGGACTAAAAAGACTAAGGACTCGGGACTATGGACTAAAAGACTAAAATCTAAACCACTCCCTGAGCCAGCATGGCATCGGCAACTTTTACAAAACCGGCAATATTAGCTCCTTTTACATAATCGATATAACCATCGGCATCAGCGCCGTGTTGTACACAAGCCGCGTGAATGTTGAGCATAATGGCTTTTAGTTTTTCGTCTACTTCTTCGGCTGTCCAACTCATTCGCAAGGAGTTTTGCGACATTTCTAATCCCGAAGTGGCTACACCACCCGCATTAGAAGCTTTTCCTGGAGCAAACAGAATTTTAGCATCATGAAAAACAACGACTGCCTCATAAGTGGAAGGCATATTAGCTCCTTCGGCAACACAAACGCAACCGTTAGCCACTAAAGTTTTGGCACTTTTTTCATCCAATTCATTTTGAGTAGCACAAGGCAAAGCGATATCGCATTTTTGTTCCCAGGGTTTGGCATCAGGATAATATTTTGCATTAGGATATTTTAGAACATATTCGCTAATTCGTGTTCGCAATTCGTTTTTCAAATACATGATATGCGCTAGTTTATCCCCGTCAATACCATCGGCATCATAAATGTAACCACTGGAATCCGACATTGTAATTACCTTAGCTCCCAGTTGAGTGGCTTTTTCAACTGCATATTGGGCTACATTTCCTGAACCTGAAACGGCTACAATTTTATCTTTCAAATTATTTCCTTTGGTAGCCAACATGCTTTGGGCAAAATAAACCACGCCATAACCCGTAGCCTCAGGTCTTATCAACGAACCTCCAAAAGAGATTCCTTTACCCGTTAAAACTCCGGTAAATTCGTTTCTGATTTTTTTATATTGCCCAAATAAATAGCCCACTTCCCTGGCTCCTACTCCTTGATCTCCAGCAGGAACATCGGTATCGGCACCAATGTGCTTACACAATTCGGTCATGAAAGCCTGGCAAAAACGCATCACCTCGATATCTGATTTTCCTTTCGGGTCAAAATCTGAGCCTCCTTTTCCGCCACCCATTGGCAAAGTGGTCAAACTGTTTTTAAAGGTTTGTTCGAAAGCTAAAAACTTCAAAACACTTAAATTAACCGTCGGATGAAAACGGAGTCCGCCTTTGTAAGGCCCAATAGCCGAATTCATTTGAACACGATAACCACGATTTACTTGAGTTTGTCCTTTGTCATCAATCCATGCTACTCTAAAAATAACAGTACGTTCAGCTTCTACCATTCGCTCTAAAAGCATTTGGTTTTGGTATTTTTTATTTTGTTCGATAAAAGGAATTACGGTTTCGGCAACTTCTAAAACTGCCTGCAAAAACTCTGGTTCATTGGGATTTTTTAAAGTAACCCCATTTATAAAATCGGTAATAGTTTGAGACATAATATTTTGGGTTTTTAGTGTTAAAAAACTTCGGCTTCACTTACAAATATACATTTTATGAGGAGATTTTCTTTAAAATTAACTTATATAAAGAACGAATTGTCTTATTTTAAATAAAAAAATAAATGCCCTAATTACACCACTAAAAGTCCTTATTTTTACAAGAAAATCCATTCTAATTAGTTTATTATAATTTCAATGGATGAATAATGTTTTTTATATCTTTGTCAAGACCTGAATAGTATTAAAATGCTCAGAAATAATTGGCTAACCGTATTGACTCTTTTAATTTTTCTCGGAATTTCGAGTAAAACAAATGCGCAATTTGGTTTTTCACATGAAATAGGAGCTATCGCTGGGCCAGTGGCTTTTCAATCTGATTACGGCGAACGCCATGACTTAAGTACAAATGCAGGAAACACCGGAATTGGGGTTGGAATTATCCATTATCTCAATTTCTCTTATAAGGCAGAATGTAACTGTTATACTCCCGAAACTTATTTTAACGATCATTTTAAATTACGCTCTGAAATATCATACAACAAAACCGAATTTGAACATTTTGGCGAATGGGTAAGCCCAGAAAGAACTTCACTTGCCGCCGATCAATTAAGAGCGATGAAAGGAAATTCGGCTGTAACCAATATAGGAATGCAGTTAGAATATTTTCCATTAAGTATTCGTGATTTCACAGCAAGAATAGGAAGTTTAGCCCCTTTTATCAGTCTTGGCGGGCAATTTAGCTACTACAATACCGAAGCTTATTCTACGATGGGACCTTTAGGAACTCCATTAACTACATATCCAAAATACCTAACTCCAACAGACGATCGCCAATATGGCTTTTCTACCGAAGGCGGCAGCGTTTGGTCAATAGTTTCAAGTGTAGGAACACGTTACAAACTGGCTCCGTTAAGCGATTTAATGATCGATTTGCGTTTTCAATATTACTTCTCAGACTGGGTTGATGGTTTAAAACCAAATCCAACACTTTACAAAGAAAACAAGGCCAATGACTGGCTTGTTTGGTTAAACGTAGGTTACATTTATTACTTGCAATAGTTGTTAAAATAAACTTCTGATTTTTTATTTACGGCAATAAACCACTATCTTTAAAATTCAAAACTTTTTTACAACCAATAAAAAAGCTTTTGGAACTTAATTTTGCCCAAATCAAAAAAATGAAAAACCTCTTCCTTCCTATATTATTTCTGTTATGTATTAGTTGTTCAAAGGAACTGAATTTTGAAAACCAATCTTTTGAAAAAACATCAACATTAGACTGTTCCGAAAACTGTCCAAAAATCCAATTAGAAATTCCTGTTGCTAAAAATGCTAAAATTATTTCTGACAGCATCAACAAGACTGTTTTTACAGCCGTAAAATCAATCATCGATTTTGGAGACAAACCCAATAATTCGACTGATTATGAGCAATTAGCCAATTCTTTTATTAAGGCTTACGAAAAATTAAAAACAGATTTTCCTAAAGACCGCTTTGGATGGGAAGCTAAAATTGAAGGAGAAATAAAATACAGTTCGAAGCACATTTTAAACATCGAAATCAATCATTATACTTTTACCGGAGGTGCTCACGGATATGCGGGCTCACGTTCGTTGCTTTTTGATCCAAAAACAGGTAAAAAAATTCCGAACGAGAAATTATTTAAAAACTGGGAACTTTTTAAGATTTTTGCTGAAACAAAATTCAGAAACAAGTACAAAATCCCAAGAGATCAAGCGATAAATAGCACTGGAATGTTTTTTGAAAACGATGTATTTCAAGTAGCGCAAAATATTTTTTTCACAGACAAAGGCATAATTCTTCATTATAATCCGTATGAAATTGCCGCTTATGTAGATGGTTCGAGAGATTTACTCATAAAATATGATGAAGCAAATGACTACCTGATAACGAAATAAAAAAAAGAGCTTCCATTTGGAAGCTCTTTTAGTATCTATACTTTATTGCGAAGATTATACTAATTTTCGAATAGCCATAATAACACCTATATGAATTCCTTCGTGAAAATTATTAAAAGACATCGAATCAAAATTGCTTTTTAATACAAATCCTGTAGATGTTGGATATTCCGTGAAATTCTGGAACAAATTATTCTCAATATCAATTTCTGTTTGTTCGATTGTTTTTTGCAATAATGATAAAATTTCATCTACTTCTTCCTGAGAAGCCTCGTGTTCTGTTTTAGTTCCTTTTTTATATTTCTCAATCAATTCATCCGAAACCATTACAGGCAAACCTGCTAATTTATAAACTAACACTTGTTGTGTAACAATAATATGCGCCACATTCCAAATCAAATTGTTTTTAAATCCCGCAGGAACTTTGTTCAGTTGTTCTAAAGTAAATCCCTGAATCAATTTAGAAACCATGTTTCTGCTGGTTTTTGTAATCTCTAAAAGTTCTTTCATTGTATTGAATTTGTAAATTTTGGCGTAAAAATAAACAATTAACGTTCTAAATGATTTTTCTTTGCATAAAGAAACAATAATTATGGCTAACAAAATATACTATCTCGCTTCTTGCGATACTTGTCGAAAAATCATCAAATCATTACCAAAAGACAATAATCTGGTTTTTCACGATATTAAACAAGACCCAATAACTGTTGAAGAATTAGAAGAAATGTACGCACTTTCGGGAAGTTACGAAGCGCTTTTTAGCAAAAAAGCACAGTTGTACAAATCGATGGGATTAAAAGACAAAAACTTAACCGAAGCCGATTTTAAAAAATACATTTTGGAACATTATACTTTCCTGAGTCGTCCCGTTTTTATTATTGATGGCGGAATTTTTATTGGTAATACGCAACAAAATATGCTTAAAGTAATGAAAGCATTGGAAAAATAATTTCATTGTAAAATGCTCTTCTTTCAGCTGAACACTGACAACTGACAACTGAATACTTTTTTAGTATCTTTGACCACTTTTTAGAAAACAATATGATACAATCTATGACGGGTTTTGGTAAAGCCACTTTGCAATTACCAACCAAAAAAATAACAGTCGAAGTCAAATCTTTACTTCGCTTTACCGCGAAATGGAACTGGGATTGCGTACACAAATTGCCTCTGCACTTGAAAGAGGAAAAGTAGATTTTTCTATTTATATCGAAAGTACCGCTGAACAAACTTCGACCAAAGTGAATGTACCTATTGTGAAAGCCTACATCAATCAATTGAGAGAAGTGTATGCTGATGCCGATGAAACCGAATTGATGAAAATGGCCGTGCGTATGCCTGACACCATGAAAGTGGAAAGAGAGGAAATTGACGAAAACGAATGGGCTCAAATCAAAAACGTAATCAACGAAAGTTTAAATAACATTCTTTCTTTTAGAAAAGACGAAGGTCAATCGTTAGAGAAAGAATTCCAATTGCGTATTGGAAACATTCGTCAATACATGAATGATGCCTTGGCTCTTGATCCTGAACGCGTTCAGGCTATCAAAGACCGTTTGCAAACTGCCATTGATGAATTAAAAGTAAATGTTGACGAAAACCGTTTTGAACAGGAATTAATCTACTATTTAGAAAAACTAGATATCACTGAAGAAAAAGTGCGTTTGACAAATCACTTGGATTATTTCTTAGAAACCATCAACGGAACAGAAGCTAATGGAAGAAAACTAGGTTTCATCACTCAGGAAATGGGACGCGAAATCAACACCATGGGTTCAAAATCCAATCACGCACAAATGCAAAAATTAGTCGTGATGATGAAAGACGAATTAGAAAAAATCAAAGAACAGGTTTTGAATGTTCTATAGAGTAATTTAGTCCCTAGTACTTAGTCCCTAGAAAAAACTAAGGACTGAACACTAAGGACTAAGTTAATCGTATTCTCGGCACCATCAGGTTCTGGAAAAACAACTATAGTTAGGCATTTATTAAAACAGGAAGACTTGAATTTAGAGTTTTCTATCTCGGCTGCAACCCGTGAAGCCAGAGGCGAAGAAGTAAACGGAAAGGATTACTATTTTATCTCTTTGGAAGAATTTAAAAGCCACATCAAACACGAAGATTTTGTAGAATGGGAAGAAGTTTACAGAGATAACTTTTACGGAACTTTAAAAAGTGAGGTAGAACGCATTTGGGCTTTGGGTAAAAACGTAATTTTTGATATTGATGTAGCAGGCGGATTGCGTATAAAGCATAAATTCCCGGAAGAAACTTTGGCTGTTTTTGTAAAACCACCTAGCGTGGACGAACTAAAAAGACGCTTAAAAGAACGCTCTACCGAAAGCGAAGAAAAAATCAATATGCGAATTGCTAAAGCTCACGTAGAACTGGCCACTGCTCCACAATTTGATGTGATTATAAAAAATTATGATCTGGAAGTGGCTTTGGAAGAAGCGACTCAATTAGTAAAAGAGTTTGTGAGTAAATAGTCCTTAGTAGTTAGTACATAGTCCTTAGTATTAAAAACAATCAACCTAAAACAATAAATTATGAGTGGAGTTAAATCATACAAAGAATTATTAATTTGGCAAAAGGGTATCAAGATTGTAGTTTTAATATATAAACTCACAAAGGATTTTCCGAAAGAAGAAATTTATGCCTTAACAAGTCAGTTAAAGAGAGCCAGTATCTCAGTTCCTTCAAATATTGCCGAAGGATTTGGACGACAAACAGATAAATCGTTTAATCATTTTTTGAATATTTCCAGAGGTTCATTAAACGAAATTGAAACACAACTAATTATCGCAAAAGAATTAGATTTTGTACTTGACGATAATTTATTTTATGAAATTCTGTCTTTAATAGAGGAAGAAAGTAAAATGATAAATGCCTTCTCTAAAAACCTGAAAGACTAACAGCTAAGGACTAGGGACTAAAAAACTAAGTACTAAAAAAATGAAAATAGGATTGTATTTCGGCACTTTCAACCCCATTCATGTTGGACATCTCATTATTGCCAATCACATGGCTGAGCATTCCGACTTAGATCAGGTGTGGTTAGTGGTTACGCCTCACAATCCATTGAAGAAAAAAAGCACATTACTGGACGATTACCATCGCCTGCAAATGGTTTATCTCGCCACCGAAGATTATCCAAAACTCAAACCATCGGATATTGAGTTCAAACTTCCACAACCTAATTACACCGTAACGACTTTAGTACATCTGGAAGAAAAATATCCGCATCATGAATTTTCTTTAATTATGGGCGAAGACAATCTAAAATCTTTGCACAAATGGAAAAATTATGAAGCTATTTTAGCCCATCACCAAATTTATGTCTATCCACGCATTTCTTCGGAAGAAGAAAATTTAGAATTAAAAAACCATCCTAAAATCCGTATGATTGATGCTCCGGTTGTTGAAATTTCTTCGACTGCTATTCGGGAAAACATTAAACTAGGAAAAAATGTTCGCCCTTTAGTTCCTACTAAAGTCTGGGAATATATTGATCATAATTTGTTTTATAAAAAGTAAATCAATTTTTAAAACATATAAGTCATATCAGTTTTTGGCTTTATCTATTCTAATAATTTATATGACTTTGTAAATAAGATATAAGTATTAAAAACAAATACTTGTTAACTTAAAAGCTTTTTCAATTCTGATTCGATTTCCTCAGCAACCAAATTAAAACCCGTATTTTTAGCTGACAAAAGATAAGCTTCAGTTCCTGGCATTTGATCTGTTTTCCACAACAATTGCAGTTTTTCCTCTTGGATAAAAGAACGTGCATTGATATCCCAGGTTACAGCCACACCTGAATTTTTAGAAAGTGCTTCCAGCATTTCAAACTCTGATGGGATAATATAATTCGAAACCATAGAAGGTCGTTTTTTATTGAAAACATGCAACCAAAACAATTTGATATGGGGAATTCCTGAATCATGGCTGTACCATTTTTGGTCG
>NCET01000079.1 GCA_002280815.1 Flavobacteriales bacterium 32-34-25
TTGCTTGGTAGTAGGTCTTCTGTTTTTGTAGAACCTGGAAAAGAAACTTTTCATGTTAACGAAAGAAATGCTTCTCTATTTATGGGCGATTGTGCCAGAATAAATACCGACCTCATAACTTTAGAAAAAGCTAATTCTTATGAAGAGTATAGAAAACTAATAAATAATATTTTAGAAACAAGTCCAGATGTATATAAAAAAGCTTGTTCAGAAATAAAAAATAAACAAATGCAAGCTTTGAATGAACTGGCTCAAAAGCAATTCATTAGCCAGAAAGCACTTCAAATTAAAAAGTTAGATATAGAATTTATGTCGTATGAGCAAATGTTAAGTTATGATATGTACAGAGAAGATTTTAAAAGAAATAAATTATTAGAAAAGAGTCAATCTGAAGAAGAAACAGGAAATTTTAAATTGGATAAATCTTTTTATGATTTTATTACTCCAGCTATTTTAAATGATGAAACAGTAGTAATGTCTAGTAGTTACTATATTTTTATAAATCGATTAAGGTTTGCTAATATTTTTAGAAATAATGCAGTTAGCTATTCTTTTAATTTAACTTCCGAAACGGCTGAGTCACTTCAAAAATCAGGTATTACATTATCAAGTGAAGAGTTACAGCTGGTTGCAGCTAGTAAAAAAATAGAAAAAAATAGTATTAGGGAAACGGAGTTTTATATTTTAAATCAGAGTAAACTTCAAAAATTCAAAGAAAATCACAAAAAGGATTCTTCTGAATTGAAAAAGGATACTCGAATGAGTGAGGTTTCAGTTGAAGTTTTGGCAGATTATTTGAAAACGAAAGGGGTATCTCTTACGAGCGAAGAGAAAGAATTGGTTTCAGATTTAAAATCGTCACAATTAACCAAAGAAGAAATAGCAATTCAAAAGCAGTTTTTTGATAAATATGGTGAAAGTTTAAAGGCTTTTAATGAAAAGTACAAGGATAATATTCAACAAATAGCCGATGAAAAAGAAGTTCAAAAGTTGAATGATAAGCTAAATAAAGTTTTTGGAATCAAAGATGCCTTTGTATATGATGTGTTTACGTTACAAGACAAAGCAGGTGATTTAGAAAGTAATTTTACTCCATATACTGATACTCAATTAAAATGGATACAGGGAAAAATAAAACATCCTTTTTTATCTAATTCTATTGTTAGAGAGAATGATAGAATTAAAGCTAAGATAGAGGCGAATAAGACACAAACAGGTTTTGTAGTTAATACGGTTAAGAAAACCGAAAGTGATGAACTATTTGATTCGATGTTAGCTAAGTTTAAAGGAAAAGTAGTTTATGTCGATTTTTGGGCAACCTGGTGTGGGCCATGTATGCAAGGAATTAAAGAAATTGCCTCTTTAAAAGAGGAAATGAAAGGTAAAGAAGTTGTCTTCTTGTATATAACAAACCAAAGTTCTCCTGAAAAGACATGGAATAACAGTATTCCAAATATCAAAGGAGAACATTACAGAGTTTCAGAAGATGAGTGGAATTATTTGTCTCAAAAGTTTAACATTTCCGGAATTCCACATTATGTTTTGGTAAACAAAAAAGGAGAAGTAGTGAATCCTAAATTAGGACATCACGGTAATGAAGCTTTGAAAGGAATTTTAGAGAAGCAGCTGTAATAGTTGATTGCTATAGAATATATTAAAAATCCCAATAAAAGAGATTCGAAGAAATTTCTTTTATTGGGATTTTTTAATTGGAAATTTTTAGTTTGAATTTTATAAAAAAATCTGTTTTTTGATATTGTTATTTCTAAAAATAAATTAACTTTGTACTTCAAAGTACTTTAATTATGAATCAGAAGCATCAAGAAGACTTATCACACATTCGCTCGATGATGGAGCGTTCTTCCCGATTTATATCTTTAAGCGGACTCTCAGGAGTTTTTGCTGGATTGTCTGCCTTGATTGGCGGTATGTACGTGTATCAATTGTTTGAGAAAAACGGAATTAATTATTTCGAAGGAAAAAACAAGGAGTTTTCAATGAGTTTAATTTCGGAACTCATTTTTAGTGGTGTTGTTATTTTTGCTTTTGCATTAACATTCGGAATTTTATTTACTGTTCGAAAAAGTAAAAAATACAATTTACCTATTTGGACTTCGACAACTAAAAATATGTTATTCAATTTGGCTATTCCATTAGCAGTTGGCGGGCTGTTTTGTTTGGCACTTTTGTATCATCAAATGTATGTTTTAATTGCACCAGTAACTTTGTTGTTTTATGGTTTAGCACTTGTAAATGCTGAAAAGTACACATTTTCGGATATTAAATATTTAGGTTATTGCCAATTGATTTTAGGATGTATTTCTAGTTTTTATTTGGGTTATGGTTTGGTTTTTTGGATACTGGGTTTTGGTGTTTTGCATATCTTGTACGGATTAGTAATGTTCAAAAAGTATAAATAAAACCACCAATGGGAATCATTGATAAATTAAATAAAGATTTTGAAAGTCGTGTTAGATTGGGTATCATGTCCATTCTGATGGTTAACGATTGGATTGATTTTACCGAAATGAAAACACTTTTAAATATTACCGATGGAAATTTAGCCAGCCATTCTTCGGCCTTAGAAAAGGCAGAATACATAGAAATAAAGAAAGAATTTGTGGGTAAAAAACCTAAAACCTCCTATCGTGTGACCAATAGAGGACGCGCGGCCTTTAACGAACACCTGAATAGTCTTGAAAAATTAATGAAATCGAATAACTAAAAATTTTTTGTCTAAATACTTTGAAAAACAAAGTACTTTTAAAATTATGAATTATGAAAAAACTACATTTTATTTTAGCCAGCAGTTTGATTTTTACACTGCTTTTTTACAACGAAGATTTTGGACTGAATTGGTCTATTTTCGGATTGCTGCAAACCGCTTTAATTTGTTATTTCTTTCAGGAGAAACTTAGCAATAGGTTGCATTTGGTTTTAGTTATCACATCGGTGTTGTCCTGTTTTGCTTTTGCCTGGTATGGCGATATCGCTTCTTTTTTTGCTATGGCTTTTTCGATCGTTTTTCTCCAATTTAAGACGCAAGAATCCAATCTTAAAATGTTACAAGTATTTCCTCTTGTTGTGGTAAACGGAATTGCATCATTAGGTCGGATTTTGATGTTTGGCCAATATATTCCCAAACGAAAGGTAAATAGCGGCGTTGCTAAACAATTGATTGCTTATTTTATTATTCCAGCGGTATTTTTGGGATTGTTCTTAATTGTGTATTCTTTTGGAAGTAATCATTTTTCGTCTTTGTTTACCGATTATTATTTGGATATTGATGCTTGGCAAGCATTAGTTCTTATTGCTTTAGGATTTTATATTTCGTTCACTTTCTGGAATTATTGGATTCCTGAGGTTTGTTATGAAAAAAATGAATTATTGGATAATGATTTTAAAGAAGCGGCAAAAACAGAAAATCAAAATTCGTTTTCGTTTTTAGATATTGATTTCGAAAGAAGAAGTGGCGAAATTACTTTGTTTCTTCTCAATGCACTGCTTTTGGTTTTTATAGCGACTTACAATTACGAACAGTTTTTTGAAGTTGCCGATATATCTAAATTGAGTTCGGCTACACATGAAAGAGTAAATGCGGTTATTTTTTCGATTGTGATGGCTGTTGGAGTAATTTTATTCTACTTTAAAGGCGGATTCAATTTTGATGAAAAAGCAAATAATCTTAAAAAATTAGCTAAGATTTGGATTCTGTTAAACGGAGTTTTAATACTAAGTACTGTTATCAAAAACTCAGAATACGTAGCATTTTACGGATTGACTTATAAAAGATTGGGAGTTTATGCGTTCTTGATTTTGGCGATAATTGGCTTGGTGATTTCGTTTGTTAAAATCACAAAACAAAAAACAAATGCTTTTCTTTTCAATCAAATGCTTTGGTATGTTTATGGAACCATTTTGCTTTGCAGTTTTGTCAATTGGGGGAATCTAATTACAAATTATAATATTACTGTTGGAAAAGGAGTAGAACATGGATTTTTAAAAAACTTAAATTTTAATCACGCTGCTTATTTTAGCTATCGTAAATCTCATCCTGAAAAAAGTGTTAATGATTATGATTTCAAAGAAGAGCAAATAACGAATAATCAAGAAGATTCGTTTTTGTCTAAAGCTTTGTATTTTGAGTTTGTTAAGGTTCAAAAATAATTTGTAGGCAGGAATAAAAAAAGGCTTCGATTTTTAGATCGAAGCCTTATGATGCTAACGGTAATCGTTAGTATGTAGTGGGCTATTTTTTAGCCTCTTCATTTTCATTAGATTTTGCAGAGACTCTATTGATTTGATACATAGTTGAAAATTTTATTTTCAAACCAGCTATTTTGATGTTGTTGCTTGAAGATAAACCTTCTTTTTCAACAGTATTTTTTCGAGTATCTAATGCTTCGTAGATTAACTTGATTTCGTCCCAGTCTTCTCTAGAATAGCTTGCTTTGTTTTTTTCAACAGTAGCTACAAAATTAGAGTATACATCGGCAATATTGTCTTTGTTTACCCATTCAAATTTCATGTCGTCATTTACTTTTTCGCTAAAGAAACTGTTTCTAAAATTGTTGCGTACTATAGCATCTTTTTCTAAGATTACTTTTGCTTTGTATTCTTCATACTCGTTATTGGTTTTTAGCATAATGGAATCCATATCCATTTTGTTTTCTAACTGATCAATGGCTTCTTGAGCATCCATTCTAGTTTTGTCGTATTTTGCTTGAATAATTTCCCAGTTTTCGGAAGTTTTTTCGATAGCAACTTGGTTTATAGAATCTACGTACATTTTAAATTCTTCTACTTTTTGATTAGCCAATTCTTGTTTTTCATCTTTACATGAAGTTACAATTACAGCAAGTGCGATTAGAGCAAGATATTTGTTTATATTTTTCATAGTTTGAGAATTTTAATTTGAAAACTTTTATATAGCGAGTAGTATTTTATGAACACTACTCGCTTATTGTTTTATAAATTGAAACCGTAGGCAAGACGTAGTGCAACTTGACCTAAACCTTTATCCACAGTGTTGTTTTCTAATGTTGGAAAATCAGGCAGGTATTCGTAGCGTACACTGATGTCAATGTATTTTGTAGCATATCCAATACTTGGACTCAACAACAAAGAGGTTTTATCGTAACCATTAGTTACTGCAAATGCAGCTCCAGCTTCTCCCATTAAATAGAATTGGTCTTTTAAAACAAAGGCTTTAAAACCCAATTTGGCTGGAATGTATCCTAAATCATTATCGTCTCCAGTAACAAATAGATTGTTGAAACCAGTAGTTGCTGTTAGCGAATATTTTTTGGATAAATCATATTGTAAACGAACATCACCACCAACATTTAATTTGTATGGATCTTCAAAAGGATAACCAACTGTGGCTCCAATACCAAGTTTAAATTTTTGTTCGTAGTTATCATTTGGGATATCTTGTGCCATAGCATTAGTTGTTCCCAAGATTAGTAAAGCTAGGATAGCTATATTTTTGATTGCATTTTTCATATTTACAATGTGTTGTGTTCTACTTCTTAATTTGTTTACAAAATATTTACAGTATCGAATAAAAGTGCTTAGTTTTTATTAGCAATTTCATTTTCTATTTTTGATTTTCCGTCATGCAGTAATTTATGTGCATCTTCAGCCACCGACTGGTATTTTTCGTCGATTTTTTGAATCAATTTGTCAAAATCAGCTTTTGCATTGTCTTTGAGTTCTTTAGACTTATCAGCAATTTTTTTTCTTGTTTTTTTTCCGCTACTTGGCGCAAATAAGATTCCTAAAATTGCTCCCGCTGCTAATCCACCTACTACGCCTAATATTACTTTATTTGCTTTCATAATTTTCTAATTTAAGTTATTCGTTATTTTAAAATCTTGTTTTTTTAAAGTTGTTTGCCGCTAATAACGCGCATCAAAACGGCAATTATTGCTATTACTAATAGTATGTGTATTAAGCTTCCAATACTATACACGAAGAATCCTAAAGCCCAAAATATCACTAATAATACTGCGGCTAGATAGAGAATATTTCCCATGATTGTGTTTTTTTAGATTAATAAATATTTAAAGTTTGAAACCTACATACAAACTCAAAGCACTGTTTTTAGAGTCTGGAAATGTATAAGTTTCTCCTGCAAAAGTTCTTTCTTTTCCAATGGTTTGTAATCCATAATTGTAACGAACACCCAATGAAGTTGAACCAAAGTCAAGTCCTACACCAGCTGCTAAACCATAATCCCATTTGTTTAAATCGTCATTGTCAATGTTCTCTTCAAAATTGAAAGTACCACCATCGGTTTCATTTGTTGCTTGTCCATCAATCAAATAAGCTAAGTATGGACCAAAATGAAGATTAAGATTTTCAGTAACATTCAGTTTCAATAAAACTGGCATTTCTAAGTAGTTCAGTTTTAATTTTGTAGTTCCAGTAGCAAAAGCATTATCATAAACTAATTCAGATCCTTTTCGAGAAAAATTAATCTCTGGTTGAACCGATACTGCTGACGAAACAGGAAGGTTAAAAAATAAACCAGCATTGAAACTAGTTAGAATATTATTGTCATCAACATCTTCAGTATATAGGTTGGTAAAGTTTACCCCTCCTTTAATACCTACTGATGGACTTAGCTCTTGCGCTTTAGTAAAGCTTACAAATGAAAGGCAAATAATTCCGGATAAAAATAAATTTTTCATGGTTGTATTTTTTAAATGATTAATTATAAGTTGAAGTAGTTCCTAGGCTACATTACAAAGGTGCAACATCTATGGACTTTAAATATTACAGGATATTTTAAGAGTTTTATACAATTTCCATTTGTGTATATAAATAAAAAAAAAACACCTTAAAAAAGGTGTTTGGATTGAGTTCTATTTCTAGAAAATATGATGTGTGTTCAAAGGAAGTACCTTATACTATAAGCGTTTATGAAATTATTGTAGTTGTTTTTCTTCTTCTTTAATAATGCTGATGTCTTTTTTGATATTAGGAATTACAGCCTGGGTTAATGTTTTTAAATCCTTATTTTGCGTTGTGGCATTTATAGAGGTGTAAAGTTCTAATTCTAAAAGCAACGAATTTTCTAATTTTTTTAAATACAATTTAGTACTCATTTCATCAATGAAATTTTTTATTGTGCTGGTGTCGTACAAGGTGTTTGGTATGATGATGAAATTATCTTTTGCAATTTTTCGAATCTTGTTTTTTAATTGCAGATGATTTTTTTCAATTTCTTCTAATATAGTGCGGGTTTGCTTAGACATTTTGCCTTCTTGCGCTTTTTGAGCAATGGCTACTATTTTTAAATTAGATTCAGCAATTTGAGTTAATACTTGTTCGCTTACTTTAGTATTAACAGCAATTTCTTCCGTTTGTTCTGCTTGTTGTGGTTCTTTACTTTCTTTGTTTTTTTGCTCGCAAGATGCTATTATCATACAGAAAAAGGCAAACAGTACGGGAATTAAAAGATAGTTTTTTGTTTGTATTGTGTTCATTAGGTGTAATTTGCGTAAAATTAAATAAAACCCTCTTTATTCATTTTATATTATTTTTCAATAATGTTTTATAATTTTAATGTGACTATATTCTGTTTTAAATTGTAGGCTAATTTTTTTTTGATAGTTCTAAGCTCTTATTCGTATGTTTAATTTAGTATGGGTAAATAAATTTCAAAAACAGCTCCTTCATTAGGTTTCCCTTTGGCAAAAATACAACCCTTATGATTTTCGACTATTTTTTTACAAATAGCCAGTCCAACACCAGTTCCAGGGAATTCATTTTTACCGTGTAATCGGTTGAAAAGCAAAAATATTTTTCCGGCATATTTTTGTTCAAAACCAAGTCCGTTGTCTTTGAAAGTGATTTTTATATATTCTCTTTTCGAATTGTCTTTGAGTTTAGGAGCCTTAAAAGCTTTTATTTTCTTAGAAGTGATGCTAATTACTGCTGGCTCATCAGGTTTTGAGTATTTTAACGAATTACCTATAATGTTAATGAATAGTTGTTCGAGTTGAAACGGAATACCATTAATTTGATGTAAGTTTTCAAAATGAATTGCCGCTTTTTTATCGCTAATGTTTTCTGAAAGTTCACTAATTGCATTGTTGGCAATGGTGTTCAAATCGGTTGTTTCGAATTTTTTTTCTGAACGATTGGTTCTTGAATATTGTAATAAATCATCAATCAAGATGCGCATTCTATTTGAAGCTTCTTGAATTTTTCCAAAATATCCTATTGCTGTTTCTGATAAATGATCTTTTTCTCGATCCTCAATTCGAGAAATAAAAGTTTGAATTTTCCGAAGTGGTTCTTGCAAATCATGACTGGCAACATGATTGAATTCAGTTAACTCCTTATTGTTTTGTTCTAATTCTTTATTTCTTAATTTAATTAACTGCGTTTTATTGTAATCTTCGGTAATATCTTGAGTAGTACCAATGATGTTTTTATTGCCTAATCTATCAATGAAAATTTTAGCCGTAGTTCTAAAATGACGTATTTCTAGCGTGTCTTTTTTTATTATTCGATAACGTATTAGAGGGAAACTCTCTTCTTTTTCTATTTGCTCAAAAGCATTCGTTAGAATTTCTTTATCATCAGGATGAATATTGTCTAATAAATTTTCATATTTAGGCAGGTAGGATTGTGGTTCGCTGCCCAACAAACGAAATTTATTATCCGAATAATTAAAGGTTTTGTCTTCTAGATTGAATAACCAACTTCCGTATTTACCAAGTATTTCGGCTTGTTTGCTCGATTCGTCAAATATTTTCAATCTAATATTTTGATTCATTAGATCTTTGTAATTTTTAATAATTCGCAAATAACCTAAGCCTAAAATCAAAATCGAAATTAAGAATGTAGAGAATATAATTAAAGGAGTGTTGGAGTTGTTGTATTTGTATAATTTTCCTTTAGAACTTAATAATTTATTTTCGGCATTAAGCATGCTGTTTACCTCAGTTCTTAAGGAATCCATTACTATTTTTCCATCTTTAAAATCAGTATTGAATTCTTTTTTGCTGGAAAAACGGTTTTTAAAATAAGAGAAGCGTTTGTCTACCAAATCATAAATTCGTTTGAGACGTTCCTGTTTTTTTGAATCGTGTCTTACAGTATTGTTTAGGGTTTGAAACGAATGATTGATTTTTTTTCGCGCACTAATAAATGGTTCTAAATAGAGCGAATCATTGGTAATAATATATCCTCGATGTCCCGTTTCGGCATCTTTTATATGAGAAATAAGCTGACCTAATTCGATAGAAATTTCATAGGTGTTAAT
>NCET01000080.1:0-9192 GCA_002280815.1 Flavobacteriales bacterium 32-34-25
ATGTTGCATTCTTAAAAATACGAAAAATCTTCTTTTTATACTAGTATTTTGTTATATTTGATGATAATACAACGGAGGTTTTTTCACAGACTGACGTTATGCCCAATTATAAAAATGACAACATAATGACAATTAAGAACATTTTAGCAACACTCATTCTGACAATTTCTAGCTTGACAACTTTTGCTCAAGACAAAACAACTACAGACCTAAAGACTTTATCTGACAATAAACAATTCGACAAAATTATTGAGGAACACGCTTCTAAATCTAAAGACTACTCCGCAAAATCATTGTATTATATCGGACTTGCTTATTATATGAAAGAAGACGATAATAATTGCCTTAAGTTTATGAATTTATCCATAGATAAAGACCCAAAAGACCCTGCAACGTTTTACATTAAGGCATCTACTTTAAATTATATGCAGAAATATGATGACGCTATAAAAAGTTTTCAATCAGCAATTAATTTAAAATCGAACGATGCAGAATCTTATAGCGGACTTGGTGATTCCTACTATAATTTAGAAAAATTAGATTTAGCATTAGAAGCTTACAAAAAGGCAACAGAACAAAACGATTGTCCTGACAGACCTTATTCATTTATAGCTCAAATTTATTCTGACCAAAAAAATAACGACAAAGCTTTAGATGCTTATTACATTGCAAAATCAAAAATTGATAAGAAATCTAATTCATATATAAACGCATTATTCAATATCGGACTACTTGAATCTCTAAAAAGTAACTATGATAAAGCTGAACCAGCATTTGTTGAACTTTTGCAATTAGCCCCTGTAGACTATCACACTTACGCTAAACTTATTCAAATATATTATCATAGAAAAGAGTATGATAAAGCAAAACCATACAGAGACAAATTGTATGAAGCTCACAAGAAAAATGAACTTAAAGACAATTTAAAAGATATGTTTTGCTATGACCAATTCAAATGGAATGACAAATTTATCCAAGCTTTCGAAAGATATGAAGAAGGTTCAAAAGACATATACAACAAGCATTTGTTCTATATTAAAAATCAAGACGACAAAATTGAATATAGAATTCAAACAGAGTATTCTCCAATTTCAGCAGAACTAGGTGGGGCAAAATATTTACTCTGCCGTACAAAAGGAGATACGCATTCGACATACAACATTGGTTTTAACGACAACTTCAAATATGATGACTTGAAGAAAAGCGTAATTGATATTCTTGAAGAAAAAGTTAAACCGACAGCGACTTCAAGACCAACTAAATAACAAGAATAACTGGGCATAACACACGCTACAAGCAATTTGGGGATTTGGCTTAATGGAAAAATTGGTTTGTATTTGGAAGATTTAGCAAATAGGATAAGACCTCTTTTTCGGCAACCCTGTCAGAGTTTAAAACTCTGACAGGGTTCTAAAATCTAAGGTTCTAAAACTAGGGTTCAGGGTTCTAAAACCATAAAAAAACGTCTCTCGACGTTTTCTATTTTATACTGTTTTCAATGCCTCTATTAAGCCGTCAATATCTTCTTTGGTATTGTAATGACTCAAAGAAATGCGTAAACTGGGTCTTCTTACCAAATCATCCGAAAGTATTTCGGCCAGCACATGCGAAGGTCTGATACTTCCACTCTGGCAAGCACTTCCACGTGAAACCGCAATGCCTCGCATATCCAAATGGAACAAAATCATAGCTGTTTTTTCTTCCGAGAAAGGCAATAAAACGTTGATTATATTGTAAAACCCTTCTTTATTTCCATTGATTTCAAAACCAGGGAAGTTTTGCTCTAATTGTTCAATCAGATAATTTTTAACTGCTGAAATATGCTCTTTTTCCTGATCTAAATTCGAATACGAAATCTCCAAAGCCTTTGTCATTCCCACAATTTGGTGTACGGCTTCGGTTCCTGCACGCAAACCTTTTTCCTGTTCGCCTCCATAAAATAAAGGTTGTAATGCTGAATTTTTTCGAACAAATGCAAATCCTACTCCCTTAGGTCCGTGAAATTTATGCGCACTTGCCAACACAAAATCAACGGCAATGGTTTGCAAATCCAATGTCATTTTCCCCATCGATTGCACCGTATCCGAATGAAACAAAGCATTATACTGCTTGCAGATTACGCCTACTCGCTCCAAGTCTAAAACAGTACCAATTTCGTTATTAACATGCATTAAACTCACTAATGTTTTTACTTCTTGCGAAAGCAAAACAGACAAATGAGTCAAATCGATAGCACCATTGGGCAACACATTTACATAATCTACCTGGATTCTAAATTCTCTTTGCAAAGCAGTAATAGCCAGTAAAACGGCGTGATGTTCAATTTTACTGCTAATAATTCGTTTTACTTTCAAGTCTTGAACTGCCGAACGCAAAATCCAGTTGTTCGCCTCAGTTCCTCCCGAAGTAAAAATAATTTCCTGAGCACTTACATTGAGTTGTTTTGCAATGGATTTTCGGGAAAGTTCCAATCTGTTTTTGGCATTTCGACCAAAACTATGCGTTGAAGAAGGATTTCCATAATCTTCCGTCATGATTTTAGTCATTTCTTGAATAACTTCAGGTCGGATTGCGGTAGTAGATGCGTTATCGAGGTATATTTTTTTCATTGTTGCAAAGTTATAAAATATCAATTATCAAAAGCTGAATAAAATTTGTCATTTTTTGCCTATTTTTGTCAAAATTTTTAAGATGAAAAAAGCCCTAAGCCTATTGGTTTTATTAGCATTATTTAATGCCTGCGATGATGGAGACTTAACTCAAGAAGACATTAGCTTTGAAGACGTTACCTTAACTCAGAGTTGTAGTGCAAATAATGTTATCTACAAACTAAAAGAAAACGAAGCCTTAATAATGGAAATTGCTAAAACTAATTTCCCTACTGAACTTACTGCTGTTAATGACACTATTGAATTAAATATTAGCGCTACAGCTAATAGAGTAGTCTATCGTTTTTACAACGGAACAGTAACCACAGCAAATATTTGTGAAACTATTGCTCCAGCTACTCCTGTAATTACAGATCAATGGACAGCTACAGCGGGTACAATACGAATTGTAACCACTCCTATCAAAACCTTAAATGAAACTAACAACAGTACAAGAATTACAGGATACAATCACAACATTGTTTTAATAGATGTAACTTTTGCTAAAGAAGTTGGAACACAGGTGTACGAAACTTTCCCTTTTGGCAATTACACTACTTCGGTTGCTAATTTGCCTTTTAATTTTGATCAGACATTAGAAAAATGTACCTCTTCTAATGATGTGTACAACTTCAATACTAGCGAAGCTCTAATCTTAAACATTGACCCTAGTTTAATTGTAAACGAAGCTACACCTCTTAATAGCCCTAGAACAGGACTTATTGGAACTACTACAAACGTATTTACATACCGCTTGTTCTCAAACTTATTAACCGCTGATTATTTTTGCCAAAGCACTACACCTACTACACCTGCAGTTAATCAAGAATGGAATGGCGTAGCTGGAATAAGTGGCGAAAACGGAATTATTGAAGTTACTACAACTACCAATGGTCCAAATAGTTTTAAACACACTATTGTTCTTAAAAAAGTATCTTTACAAAAAGGAAATAGTAGTTTCTCCCTTGGAGACAGTTTTACTCTCGGAGAATTATTTACTACAACTAATTAAATTTCGAATAAATCATAAATACAAAAAACGCTCATTTGAATAGTTCAAATGAGCGTTTTTTGTATGTTTTAAATGCTATTATTTTTTGCTTTGTTTGATATAAACTTCGGTTGCCCCTTGACCGTATTTTTGATAATTAGCTTCTTGAAAATCAATATTATCATAACGTCCTAATAAAAAATCAAGTTCGGCTTTAAGAACTCCTTCTCCCACTCCATGTATAAAAACAATTTTAGGAATGCGATTTCTAATGGCAAATTCAATATGTCTTTGGGCTGTTTCTGCCTGAAGAGTCAAAATATCATAATTCGACATTCCGTTTTTGTTTTTGACTAATTTTTCAATGTGTAAATCAAATTCAGGAACACCAACTTCCTTTTCTTTGCGTTCTTTTACAAAACTTCTTGGTTTTGGGATGGCTTTTTCTCTTTTAATTTCATCTATATTAATACGCTTAATAGTATCCATTAAATTCGTAGAATCGTTAGTTTTAACCAACTCATTTGCTGCAAAATTCATTACAAAACCATCCTCCGTTTCAATAGTAACCTCTTGCCCTTTAACCGTCAACACAACTCCGTTAATGGCTTCATCAAGTACTGCAACTTTATCTCCTTTATTGAACATCTTCTTTTTCTTTTTCTTGATTTTTACTTGGTGTTTTAGCGCTCAATCGCATCATTCCGAACATAAAAACCGCCATTGCAATTACACCTACATAAACATTTTTATCGGCTGTAGTTTGCTCATAAAAAGCAACACCTATGGCAATTAGCATTATGGGAACAACTATTTTATTCATTTTTTATTTGTATCAGCTTTCAAAAGTAAGAAAATTAAAATTGTAGTTTTCAGAAAGCTAAATTCAATTCTACAAAATGAACCCAAAAATAATAAAATTTCATTTTTATAAAAATCAACATTATAGCATGAAAGCGTGTTCTTTCTTGTCCTTTTATTCAAAATAGTTCAATATATTTGTTCTAAATTTAGCAACAGTATTACAATCAAGTAGCGTAATCTCTACTAACAATACAATCCAAAAATCATGACAAAGGATCTGATTATTAAAAATATTGACTCTCTAAAAAGTCATTTATCCATCAATTACGGAATAAAAACTAAAATAGAAAAGTTTACTGAAAAATTATTCTATACTTTATTTGATTCGAATGCTTCATTGACTGACAGTGTTGATGAACTTGAAGGTTTATTTAAAGATATTTCAAGAGTAGCCTGCAAAAAACCTGAAGTTACTTGTGAATCGATGTGGGATAGTTTCCTCGAAAAATTACCCGCTGTACTTGAAAAATTAAATCAAGACGCTGCTTATATCTTAGAAAATGACCCTGCATCTAATAGTATTGAAGAAGTCTATCTAGCCTATCCTGGTTTTTACGCTATTGCTATTTACCGTTTAAGTCATGAACTCTACAATCTGGATTTGATGCTTTTTTCTAGATTAATGAGCGAATATGCACATAAAACAACCGGAACCGATATTAATGCGGGAGCCAAAATTGATTCGCCATTTTTCATAGACCACGCCACTGGAATTGTTATTGGTGAAACCACTGTTATTGAAAAATATGTAAAAATATATCAAGGAGTTACCCTTGGTGCTTTGAGTGTGAGTAAAGACATGAAAAACGCCAAACGACATCCTACAGTAGAGAAAAATGTTTGTATTTATGCCAATGCTACTATTCTGGGCGGTGAAACCACTATTGGAAAAGATAGTATTGTAGGAGGAAATGCCTGGGTAACCAAGTCGGTTCCTGCTAAATCAATTGTCATGAACACCACAACTACTGAAGTAAAAGTAAAAGAAATTAAATAATATGAAGCCTCAAAAATTAGTTGACTTAATAGGAAATACTCCGCTTGTAGAAACAGTCAATTTAGTCCAAAATAAAAACGTAAAACTACTTTTAAAACTAGAAGGAAACAATCCTGGCGGCAGTGTCAAAGACAGAGCGGCTTACTATATGATTAAAGGCGCACTTGATCGCGGCGAAATCAAAAAAGGAGATAAATTAATCGAAGCAACCAGCGGAAACACAGGCATTGCTTTAGCCATGATTGCGCAATTACTAGGAATCGAAATCGAATTAATTCTTCCTGAAGATTCTACTAAAGAGCGCACCCAAACCATGCGTGCTTATGGCGCAACAGTGATTTTGACTTCTGCCAAAGAAGGAATCATCGGTTCCAGAGATTATGCGGATAAAAAAGTAGCCGAAGGCGGTTATATCATGTTGAATCAATTTGCTAATGACGACAACTGGAAAGCACATTACAATACAACTGGCCCTGAAATATGGAACGATACCGAAGGTACTGTAACTCATTTTGTATCAGCCATGGGAACAACGGGTACTATAATGGGAACTTCTACTTATTTGAAAGAAAAGAATCCTGCTATCCAAATCATTGGAGCACAACCAAGTGAGGGTTCTCAAATCCCAGGCATTCGTAAATGGCCACAAGAATATTTACCTAAAATTTTTAATGCTTCAAAAGTAGACCAAACCATTGATGTAACGGAACAAGAAGCACGCGAAATGACCAAACGTCTTGCCCTTGAAGAAGGTGTATTTGCAGGCATGAGCAGCGGTGGCTCTGTTGCTGTAGCGGTAAAAATTGCCAACCAACTCGAATCGGGCGTAATCGTAGCTATTATCTGCGACCGAGGTGATCGTTATTTATCTTCTGATTTATTTGATTAAATTTTTAATTTATATTCATAAAAAAGGCTCTTTTTTATAATAAAAACGAGCCTTTTTTATACAACAATTAAATTCTAGTTCGAAAAAACAATCGTAAAAGTAGCCCCTTTATTTGCCCCTTCACTGCTGGCAACGAGTATACCTTCATTTCTTTCTATAATTTGCCTGCTCAAATACAAACCTATTCCTGTAGAGGCCTCTTTATTAGTTCCTAATCGGCTCATTTTGGTGAATTTAAAGAACAATTTTTCGCTATCAGCATTGTCGAATCCTATCCCCTGATCTATTACCTGAATGTGTAATTTTTTATTATCATTATAAATATTTAGGTGAATTTCGGCATCCGGAAAAGAAAATTTAATAGCATTACTTATCAAATTAAAAATTACCCGGGTTAACAGTTCCTGATCAATTTTTAAATGGATAATTGAAGTTTTTATGTTTTTAACTAATTTAATTTTTTTAGCCTTTACAGCCAGATTTACCTGTTTTTCTATCACCTCAACTATCTTATGCAGATCAATTATTTTATTTTCTAAATTGGTTTTCAATACATCATCATGCTCCTTCAGCATTTTTATAAAATTTTCAACGTATTGAAATTGATCTTTTGATGACTCACAAATTAATTCGGCCAATTCTTTTACTTCAGTTGACGGGTTAGTTTCTAAGATCATTGTAGCCAAAGATCCTGGATTAGAAGCAAATGTTCTTAAATCATGAGAAAGCAAATAAACCAAATCCTGTTTTTCAGTAATAAACTTTTCGCTTTCTAAAATCGAATTCTGAATATTCGACAATAACAATCCTGCTTCGTCCGAAAAATTCAGAGGTAAACGAGTAACCGTTCGGTTTAATTTATAATCGTTTAAGGCTTTTGATGCTAATTCTATAGGTTGAATTAATTTTTTCAAAACAATCAAGGTAACAACAGTAGCAATCAAAGTCATTACCAGCGAAAAAAGCAGCAAACTTGTGGTTGAAAAATCAGCTCTTGCATAAAGAACAAAAAATAAAATTCCGATTAAAGGAATATGAATTCCTATAAAAGCTACAAAAAGAAATTTAAAAACATAGCTGTTTCTAAGAAATCCAATAGATGATAATTTTTCGTAAAATTTCATATACTTGAGTATTTGGGACAAACCAAATGTACGAAAAAGCTTTTTATTTTAACAAAAAATTACAGCTAAACAAAAAAAACTTAACGACAAACTTCTAAAATTATTTTATTAGTTTTGTTTACAGTGTCTATAACATCAAAAAAATCACAAAAAAGGAAGCGCTCCTATGCAAGACTGGCCTTATTTAGCAAAATACCAACAGGAAAATGCAGCACTTCCGTTTCCAAAACCTGACGAAAACAGAGTGGTGTTTTTAGGCGATTCGATAACTGAATTTTGGAGTAATAAACATTCTTTTTTTTCTGAAAACAAAGCTTATATCAATCGGGGAATTAGCGGACAAACCACTCCGCAAATGTTACTTCGTTTTAGAGCCGATGTAATTGAATTAAAACCCAAAATAGTCGTTATTTTAGCGGGTGGAAATGACATTGCTGGAAACACAGGAGCTGCAACCACCGAAATGATTACCAATAATATTTTTTCGATGGTTGAACTGGCTCAGGTACATCACATCAAAGTCATTCTTTGTTCGGTTTTGCCAGCTAATTTTTTCTATTGGAATCCAAAAGAAAAACCAGCGGAACGAATTATTGAATTAAATATACTGCTAGAAAATTATGCTATTGCCAATAAAATTGCGTTTGTCAATTATTATTCGGCAATGGTTGATAATCAAAAAGGTTTAAAAGACGATTTTTCAGAAGATCGAGTGCACCCAAATACCGCAGGTTATGAAATTATGAGTCCACTAATTGAAAAAGCTATTCAACTCACTATAAACAATCTATAAAATAAAGAAAATGAACTATCGAAAATTAGGAAAAACCAACTTTGAAATATCCGAAATCGCTCTTGGCACCTGGCAAGTAGGCGGAAAATGGGGATCTCCATTTAATGATACAACTGCCGATGAACTTTTAAACGCAGCAATAGACAAAGGCATCAATTTTATTGACACTGCCGATGTTTATGAAAACGGTTTGAGCGAAAAAGCGGTGGGCCGATTGATTCGTTCCCGTTCGGAACGCATTTATGTGGCAACCAAATGTGGACGTCATATCAATCCACATGTTAATGAAGGTTATCAACCTAAGGTTTTACAAAAATATGTCGAAGACAGTTTGAAAAGGCTGCAAGTTGACACTATCGATTTAATTCAGCTGCACTGTCCTCCTACTGAAGTTTTTTATCGTCCTGAAATTTTTGAACTTTTTGACAAATTAAAACAAGAAGGAAAAATTCAGAATTTAGGGGTTAGTGTCGAAAAAGTGGAAGAAGGATTGAAAGCAATTGAATTTCCGAATGTAACTTCAGTTCAAATTATTTTCAATCTTTTTAGACAACGTCCTTCGGAATTATTCTTTAAAGAAGCTAAGAAAAAAGATATCGGAATTATTGCCCGCGTTCCATTGGCTAGCGGACTTTTAACTGGGAAATTCTCTGAAAAATCTATTTTTGACTCTAAAGATCACCGCTTTTTTAATCGCGAAGGTGCTGCATTTGATAAAGGTGAAACTTTCTCTGGGGTTAACTACGAATTGGGTTTAATTGCTGTAAATAAATTAAAAGAGTTATTTCCTGAAGTTCAAAACCTCGCTCCTATTGCACTGCAATGGATTTTGAGTTTCCCGGAAGTAAGTTGTATTATTCCAGGTGCTTCAACTGAAAGTCATGTA
>NCET01000080.1:9204-12030 GCA_002280815.1 Flavobacteriales bacterium 32-34-25
CCTGAAGTTCAAAACCTCGCTCCTATTGCACTGCAATGGATTTTGAGTTTCCCGGAAGTAAGTTGTATTATTCCAGGTGCTTCAACTGAAAGTCATGTATTATCAAATCTTTCTACGCTTGATTTACCAGCGTTAACTCCTGAAAAAATTGCGGCTATGAACGAAATTTATAATCATTACATCAAAAAAGAAGTACATCATTTATGGTAAAATTCTAATTTTCGAAAATTTGCCATCTATACTAAAATTCAACACAGACAATTTAGAATTGTTTGTGTTGAATTTACAACATTACTTTCTTAAACAAATCTTTGATTAAATCGAGCTCTTTCTCGTAAGCGGTATTTTTTCTATTGGCAAAATAAAGTGTATTTTCTAACTTTTTATGTCCTTCCCAAATCAATTTTACGGCACCACTTTCTATTTCTTTTTTGCATAAAAAATCAGGAATAATGGCAAGTCCATTGGCATTACTCAAACAACGAACAATAGAATTAATATTGGGAACGATATAATTGGGTCTGAAATCAGGAAAATTACCAAAATTCAGTTGCCAAAAACGGAAAAGATGTTCCATATCTCCCGTTGTTCCATACCATTTTTGGGCTTTTAAATAATTCTCAGCCAATTTATAATTTTTTTGTTTTACCAATTGTTGAAATTCCGAATCATCAACTTCGCTTCCACCAACCAAAACAATAGTTTCTGACGAAAAGGGTTCATAAGTTATATTGGGATAACTTCCCTTTTGTGGAGAAATTACCAAATCTAAAATTCCCTTATCTAAATTTTCCAACATTTCGGGATATTCGCCAAAACGAATAATCACATTAAACGGCAAAGTTGAAATGTATTGCTCCAAGGTAATTTGGAAAGTCTCAAAACACATTCCGATACTAATTGTTGGCGTATGTTTTTCGGTACTGCGTTGGAAATTTTTCTCGGCATCTTCCAGAATTTTCAAACCTTCGGCAATGGCGTTGTATAAAATCTTGCCTCTTTCGGTTGGAATCATTTTGCGTCCTGTTCGATCAAAAAGTTTATAACCTACATAACTTTCCAATGAACTTAAATGCAAACTCACTCCTGGCTGAGAAATAAACAAAGCATCGGCAGCACTGGTAAGTGTTCCTGTTTTATAGATTGCTTTAAAAGTACGATACCACTCTAAATTGACCATAACTATTATATTTATAATACAAATATATAATTTATATTATTTTAATAATACATATAACCGTCTTAACTTTGTATCAACAAAAAAAGATACAACTCATGAAAAAGATATTTATCATTAACGCAGGACAAAATTTCGGTCATTCAGGCGGATTATTCAATAATACGATTGCTGAGACAACTGAAAAATTCTTCGGGCAATCTGAAGAAGTAATTATTCAAACTACTACTATACAAAATGGTTATACAGCTGAGGAAGAAGTGAGTAAATTTGTCTGGGCAGATGTTATTATTTACCATACGCCAGTTTGGTGGTTTCAATTGCCCTACAATTTGAAAAAATACATTGACGAAGTTTTTACTGCGGGACACAACAAAGGAATTTATCGCAGCGATGGCAGAAAATCTGCTAATCCGGAAATTAATTATGGAACTGGCGGAACAATGCAGGGCAAAAAATACATGCTTACCACAACCTGGAATGCACCTGCAACCGCTTTTACACTTCCCGGAGAATTTTTCGATCAAAAATCAGTTGACGAAGGCCCTTTTTTTGGTTTCCACCGAATGAATGCTTTTACTGGAATGACTCCACTAAAAAGCTATCATTTTCATGATGTGGAAAAAAATGCCAATATTGAAAAAGATATGAAAGCTTACAACCAACATTTAGAAGAAACATTTGCTGATGCTTTGATTGCTATAGACTAAAAACAGATAATCCGTTCCGATAGTTATCAGAACGGATTTTTATTTTGTTTACTTATTTCTTTACCTCTTCAAAAATAAATTTGGGATCAGAATAATCAATAGGTTCTGTTTTTAAATAAGAGGGAATTCCCATGTAAATTGAAATTACTCCTTTGCCTAACAGCCATTTATTTTCCCGTTTCAGCATCGCAACAGGATATCTTTTTAAAGTTCCTCCGCCGTAAGAACTGTAATAAAAACTTCCTTTAAGTGTATCACCAGAAATAATTCCGCGAATCTCACCAGAATCCTTTCGGGATCCTCCGTATATCAGAATCCTTTCGGGATCCTCCGTATATAATTTCATATTGTCCAAAAAACCGATTATCCTCTAATTGTGTATATCGAAGTAAGGCAGTGTCTTTGTCATTTATGGCTCGATAGGAAAATAAAGTTCTTTTTTCATCACTTTTTCCACAACTAAAAATGATGGTGCAAAAAACAATTAACACATTAACCAACAGCACTCTATTTTTCGAAACCATAATTCATTTTTTAAGACTTTGAAAGCAAAGATAAAATAGCACTTTAATTTATCATAGTAGTATTCTTAAAAAATATTTTAAACCGAAAAACAATCTAATTTAGACTGAATATTCTATTTGGTTTTCCAGCATTGGCAACACTTAAACCTAAAAAGATTACTTATCTTTGGCGCTGAAAAAAAATAATCATACAAATTTTAAAAAGTATATAAAAAACCTAGTTTATTATGAGAAGTGATGAAGTAAAAAAAGGACATCAAAGAACCCCACACAGATCATTGTTTAGAGCAACAGGATTAGTTGATGAAGATTTTGAAAAACCATTTATTGGAGTTGCCAATTCTTATATCGAAATTATTCCAGGACACTTTTTTCTGGACAGAGTTTCGAGAATAATCAAAGAAGAAATTAAAGC
>NCET01000081.1 GCA_002280815.1 Flavobacteriales bacterium 32-34-25
ATATAATGCTCGGATGGTGAAATTGGTAGACACGCTGGACTTAAAATCCAGTGAACAGCAATGTTCGTGCGGGTTCAAGTCCCGCTCTGAGTACTAAAAAGCTTCAATTAGTTGTCTGATTGAAGCTTTTTTTGTTTAGTATTGTTTGCGTTAGGGATGGAAGCGGTATCCTTTTGTGAGAGCAAAATCATTTTGAATTACTTATTAGTACCCGAGCAAAAGATATAGCGTACAGCCCGATCTCGTTGCTGTAGAAAATATAATGCTTTACGAAAAATTTCTGCAACGAGGGAACGCCATAAAAAAAGAGCTTAACTTAGCGTCAAACTCTTTATTATTTGAGTGTTTTGTTTAAGATTTTTTAGTGGTGGTTTGTTTCTATGCTAACGGAACTGTTGTGGCTTTGTAAGTATTAGTTTCAAAATCATGGAAACCAATTCCTGTATATAATTAATAGTGTTATTTTATTTCAAAATTATAATTGTTTTTATAATTGTTTGACCAGACCAGTTTGTGTGGTTTAAATCATAGATTTGAGCTTGTTGGTTTGTAAGGTCTTGTTTTGTCTATATTCTTGTTGAAAGAATTTGATTTTACTTTTTTTGTGAGTTTTTAATTGATTAATAAGATACAGACCAGTGCAGGACGGCGCAGGATACTAAAAAAATGTTAAAGTGATAGTTTTGGAATAACCAACCTTAACTATTTATTTATGAAATTTAAAACTTTACTTTTTAAACAAGTCCCAAAAGCCTTAATGATTTGCGGACTTGCATTGAGTTCTGGGAATTTATGTTCCCAAACATTAGCCTTCCCAGAGGCTACAGGATTTGGTAGGTTTACCACTGGAGCAAGAGGTGCCGCTAATCCTCAAATTTATTTAGTTACCAATTTGAATGATAGCGGTCCAGGCTCGTTTCGTGATGCGGTAAGTCAAGAAGGTCGTTTTGTGATATTTAAAGTCGGTGGTATTGTTAACTTACAAACTCAGATTGTTGTTGCAAAAAATACCACCATTGCAGGACAAACAGCACCTGGAGAAGGAATTGTATTTTTAGGGCCAAGAGTAACATTTACAGGAGCCAGTAACACCATAGCCCGTTATCTTCGCATTCGCTATGGAGGAACTTCTCAAAATCAAGACGCATCGGGTTTAGCAAATGGAGCGAATATGATTTTCGACCACATGACTTTTACTTGGGGAACAGACGAAGTGTTTTCTATCAACTGGGATAGTAAAGGAACTAGTCCTGATAATATAACGATTCAGAATTCCATTATTGGTCAGGGATTACACCGTCATAATCATTCTGCGGGCGGTTTAATTCAGCCTTCGGCAGGTGGTAAGATTAGTTTAATTGGAAATTTATACATCTGTAACAAGACGCGTAATAACAAAATAAAAGGAATCAATGAGTTTGTAAACAACATTGTTTATAATTGGGGTAACTATGGAAATACTTATGGACATAGTGAATCTGGAGATGCTTATATTATGGGTGGAGATTCGGCAGGTAGTTCTGATGTGAATATTATCAATAACTATTTTATTGGAGGACCTAATACAAGTACGTCTGTTTCTACACCTTTTAACAGAGGTAATGCTAATTTCTTTTTGTATGGTGCCGGGAATTATTTTGATAATAATAGAAACGGAATATTAGACGGAGCTTTAGTTCCTCAAGATCTAACAGGATATCCTACTGGAGATGCAGCAAGTATTTTGCCAAATCCTTATGATTATCCAATGAAGAATCCAAATCTTACAGCTCAAGGAGCTTTTGATAATATTGTTTCTAGCGTGGGAGCTTCATATCCAAGACGTGATCAAGTTGATAATTTAATGATTTCCGATTTGTTGTCTAAAGGAACAACTGCAACTTATGTTTATGTGCAATCGGATTTAACATCAAAGTTTGGTTTTGTAAACGGTGGTGCAGGACATGTTTATGGCGCACCAGCTCCTTTGGATTCTGATAATGATGGTATGCCAGATGCCTGGGAAGATGCAAATGGTTTGAATAAAAATAGTGCTGATGCTTTGGCAGTAAGCACAACGCAGGCACCTTATTTGAATATTGAGGTTTACATTAATGGTTTAACAAATCAAACACCTCCTGATTTTGTAATTCCTCCAACAGCAATTACTTTTAATTCTAGTTCAGTTGAAACTCCTCCTTCGAGTACAGTTGTTTTAAATTGGAAAGACAATTCGGAAAACGAAACTAATTTTGTAATTGAACGTTCAATCGATGGAATAAACTTTACACAAATTGCTCAAGTTGCTGCAAATACAATTACCTATACTAATACAGCTTTAGTTCCTAATACTAAATATTATTATCGTATAAAGGCTATTACAACTACCGAATCTTCAAGTTATAGCGATGTAAATTCTGTTACTACGCCAGCGATTCCTTCGGCACCAGCTAAAACTGCCAATCCAAACCCTACAAACGAATTTAACTATGCTGAGCCAACTAACGGAAGTCTTATCTTGAAATGGACTGGAAGTAGTAATACTACAACTTATGCGGTTTATATTGGTACAGACTCTTCGAATCTTAACAAAGTAGCCGACGTAAATTATGTTACGAGTCCTTCTTATTCGGTAACTGGTTTAAATTCAGGAACTAAATATTATTGGAGAGTTGATGCCACAAATGTTAAAGGCACAGCAACTGGGAACGTATGGAATTTTAGAACCATTTCTGAATTTCCATCAACTATGATAGGGCATTGGACTTTTAAAGAAGCTGCCGGTGAAGGAGATGAAATAGCCGATTTGTCAAATTATAGTAATAATGGAAAATTAGATTTAGATTTTGATAATTCGATTGTTAGGATTGAAGGAAAGGCTAATAAAGCGCTTGATTTTTCAACATCACTGAATAATCGTTATATGGCAAGTATTCCAAATGAAGATCAAAATTACCTTAACAAAAACTCTTTTTCTGTTTCCTTTTGGATGAAAGCAGCACCTAATTTGTTGCCAACTGGTTCAACGGCTTCTGCTTATTTGTTGTGCAAAGGATCTTTTACAAAAAACACAACTACAGGAGCAACAGGGAAACGTTATAATATTGAATTCAAAAGTGGTGAACTTCGCTTTGCTATAGATGATGATGTTATTAAAAAAGAATTAAAAGGAGTAGGTTCAAGATTTTACACCGGTAACTGGGAACATGTTGTGGTAATGCGAGATGTTACTGCCCATAAATTGCGTTTGTATTTGAATGGAGTACTTCAGAGTGAACTTGACGAAACCGGAGTAACTGGAATTGCAGAACCAACAGACTTAATATTAGGAAATATTGGGGAACTTGAATTGGCAGTGGGTACAGCTCCTGCTCCTTACAAAGGAAAATTAGACGAATTAAAGGTATTTAATTACGCTTTATCGGCTGCTGAAATTGCTGCAATATACAACACAACAGTTATCAACGCTCCATCTAATCTAACATTCGAAACGAACACTGTGGCAACTCCGCTAGCTTCAACTACAGCTGTTTTAAATTGGAATGACAATTCAAATAATGAGGCTAATTTTGTATTAGAACGTTCATTGGATGGTATTGATTTTGAGCAAATTGCAGAACTTGCTGCTAATACAACTACTTATACCGATACAAATGTAGTTCATAGTACTAAATACTACTATCGATTGAAAGCAATAAACAAAACGGATTCGTCTAATTACAGCGAAGTATTTGAGGTTGTTACCGAAGCTGCTCCGGCACCGGTAAAAGCGACTAATCCAACTCCGGAAAATGGATCTTACTTTTTAGAGTTGCCTGTAGCAAATTTCAATTTAGCCTGGAAAGGAAATATAGATGCAACAAAGTACACGGTATATTTTGGAACTGATCCGGAAAATCTAAGCCCACTGACGGATGTTTCTTATTCAGAGAATTTATTTTATCAATTGCCTTCGGATTTAACTTCCAGAGTGTATTATTACTGGAGAGTAGATGCTACAAATGATTACGGAACAACAACAGGTGATGTGTGGAGTTTTAGAATAACTACAAATGAAATTGTTGTACATCCAAATCCTGTAAAAGAACAAGTGAATATTAATATTCCGAATTATAATTCTCCAAATATTACAGCTACATTGATGGATAATAGTGGAAATAAAATTTTCGAAAAAACTTTAGAAAGTAATGGTAATAGTAAAGGCAATTTTAAAATCCATTTTACCGATAGAAAAATGCCTGGAGTTTATATTCTAAACATTACAGGCGAAGATTTAAACAACAATGTGAAATTATTAATCAAATAATGAAATTGTAAAAAAGCCAAGCTAATTTTAACTGCCCCATTGAACAAATGGGGCTTTTTTATGTCTAAAAGGGATGTAAAAAGCCCTATAGGGGCTATTAATATCCTAAAAAGCCTTTTTTTAGTCCTATATTACCCTTTTTAGTACTAAATAGTCTTTTTTTAAGTCCCTTTTTGTCTTTTTTAGGGTTTATGGTAGCTAAATAACATATTTGCTTATGTTACACAATCACATCCGGAAAATGCGAATCCAGCTCGAAACCTTAAGAGAAATTATACAAAAACAATAAAACTCTAACTGGGTTTGTAGCATTTATTTATATATTAGCAAAAAATAAAGCAAAACAAACCTTTGTATATACACCCAAAATTGGATAGATTGGCGAAGGTTTGTTTCGACTATAAACTAGTTACAAGCAAGCGTAGAAAACCAACAACAGAGAAATATCAATGAAAATGACATATACAATAATCGGACTTGTTTTAGCAGGTGGACTTGTTTTTTACTTGACAAGTTTTAGAAATAAATCAACTACTACAAATCAACATACAAAAAGCGAAACTGCAACAACTGAAAAAGTTCATAAGACAGAAGAAAACGCTTATGAAGAACTTCGAAATATGGCATTTAAAGTGACGCCGGAACAACTTGCCCTTTCATTGTCGACAGACAAAACTATCGTTTACGGAGTTGTTATGGATTGGGAAATGGGTGGAGCAACAGCCACAACAGTTGCTTATCAAACAGGTGACGCAAGTTTGTATTTAAGTTCGGGCGGTGGCGTTATTGGTGGCGGAAAGCATCAAAACGTAAATAGCGCATCAAAACAATTTATTAGTTTAGCTCAAACTTTTCTTGACAAAACAGCTAAAGCTGAAAAAACATCTTTACCGACAATAAACGAAATAAAATTTTACTTTTTGACTAACAAAGGTGTTTATGTTGGACAAGAACAAATGAAGAACTTTGAAAACAATTCTTCTCTTTGGCTAAAACTATTTGAAGAAGGGAATAATGTATTGTCGGAATTAAGAAAAACAAGCGAAAAGTAATCAACAATCAGCTGAGAAACGCCAGCTTGTAACAGCCACTACAACGGATTTGGGCATTTGGCTTAATGGAAAAATGGTCTTGTATTTGGGATGATTTGGCAAATCCGAAGAATGGTTTTAATTTAGTCCCAAACCCGCTGTAGTACTAAGATGTTGGCAGAGATTTTGGAGCAGAAAAAACGAAAATAAATAATATGAAAAAAAGTCTTTTAATTTTTATTTTATTACAAAGCCTAAATGTATTTTGCCAAGATAGTTTGGGAATTAGTAAAAATTGGACAAAATTAAAACAGCAACTAAAGTTACGAACGGAAATTACTTTGGAATTAACGAAACAACTTCAGAAGTCGAAAAAGATTGACAAAGTAGAATTAAAAAACACCGAACTTTATGCAAATGAATTAAAGCTTATTTGTGAAAACAACATTTTAAATAAAAGTACAATAGATTTAACCAAAGGAAAGAATGGAGAATTAACTACATCACTAACTCATACTTTAGTTAATTTAGAATTTGACGCTAAACTTAAGAACAAAGAAGAAACGCAATTGCTAATTGACCGATTACTTATGATTGAGACACAACTTTGTATTGAAACTAATAAGTATAATAAAAGTTGTAAAGAATATAGTAAAGAAGAATTAATTTTCGCCATTCAATGTGAAAATGAACCTCCAAAAGTAACAAAAGAATAAAAACCATCTGCCAATAACCACAACGGATTTGGGCATTTGGCTTAATGAAACAATTTACTGAATACTATCTTTGGTTTCTTCTAAATCTTCGGATTGTCTTCCTATTTTTATTTTCGGATTGTCTTTATTTCCTGTTATGGTTAATGGAATTCCAAGGATTCCAAGAGGTGGTAAACCCAATCGCATTTTAAGATTTAATCTTCCATCCAGGCTGGTAGTTCCTTCAATTCGGGGTCTGAATCCGGCAAATTTAAACTTGAATCGTTCTACCGTAATAATGTTGTTTTTAATAGAACTCTTAATATCTACTTGGCTCAGTTCAGGGTTTTTTATACTCTCTTTATTGGTTTTTTTAGCCACGCTACCAAACATTTTCATGCCGTACATTTTGACATTTTTTACAGAGATAACTCCATTTCCTAACAATGAAGGAAACACAGGCTCCATATTAGCATTCAATCGACCTTTTAAATTATAGTCTAAAGATATAATTCCTTGTGCTTTTTCGGCAGCACTGGCCATTTCTCTAAAGAGTTTTACTTCTTTATAAGCGCGTTTAATATCAAATTCGTTTGCTTTAATATGATACTCAAATCTTGCATTTTTAGAATCGACACTTTTGTAAGTAGCGTTCATAGCAACAGTACAACCTATTAAATCAAAACCGGTATTTTGCATGCTAAGCAAGCCGTTTTTCATGTTCAAACTTCCCTTTGCATTTTTAAGTTCCAGTCCGTTGAAATTCACTTTTTGCGCATTGGCTGTAAAATGTAAATCTAAATTTGGCGGAACAATAATTACTCCTGTTTCTGTTTTAGCAATAGTTGGAGCATTGCTTGTAGTTGTTTCGGTTGTATTTGTAGTGGTATTCGACATGAACTCATCGGCATTGATGTACTTAGAATTCATAGAAAAAGAACCGTGTAAGACTCCTTTTTTTGAAGCCATGAAATTGAATACATTTTGCAAATAACCATTCAATTGAAAATCAGATTGTCCATAAGAAGCTAAAAAAGTATTGAAACGCATCTTATCATTATTGAATTTAAAAATCCCTTCTTTGATAAGAAATGTTTTTGGTAAATACTCAGATGCTAATTTGATGTTTCTAATTTCAAGCGTTCCACTATTTTTAAGTTTCGAATAGTTTCCTTTTTCGGCATCGCTTTGTTTTCCTTTTAAGGCTAAATCGGCTTTGATAAAACCGTTCACGTCGAGTCCTTTTTGAGAAAAAACCTGGTAGATTTTACCAATATCCAAAGTTCCTTTAGCAGTAACATCATAAAGAAGATTATCAAAATTACTCAGATTGGCTTTTACAAAAACAGGATTTCCTTCAAAAGTAAATTGTGCGGGTTGTAATACTACTTTTAAATCTTCGAAAGTACCTTTTGGATTCGAAATAGTAGAAACAATTCCAATATTCGTTATCGGATTTGGATAATATTTTGTTTTTAGAAAACCATTATTTAAGTTAATCACGGCATTTGTTACAGGAAATAATCCGTTCTTTTTATCGAATTTTCCTTTGGAAGTTCCGTCAGCTACCAGCATTCCTTTTAATTCAACATCAGGAATTCCGATGGCTCGATTTAGTTTTTCCAGATCTATTTTGGCGTTAAGCGCAGCATTAATATCCAGAACAGCAGTTCCAGTGCTGTATAATTTTGCTTTTAAAGATTCTTTATCAATGTTGAGCGATAGGTTTCTTAGATCTACAATAAGCGAATCAGGATTTAAAGAAGGCAATTGCGTATCAAAATCTACATTTAAATTACTAACAGTGGCAGGACTTTGATTGTAATTGATACTTCCGTCTTTGATTTTGAAATCCAATTCCAATTTTGGTGCAATATTTTTAGAGGCAATATAGTGTCCTTTTAAGGATAATATACAGTCTGTTTTTCCGGTTAATTTGGTTTTTTCAAGCCAAGTGATGAATTTTGGCGGAAAAGCAGTAAAAAAATCATGCAAGTTACTGTTAGTGGTTTTTAGGATAAAATCCATATTGTAACCTTCTTTAAGGAAATCGAATTTCCCTTTGAAATCAACAACCAGATTGTTTATTTTTAGGTCGTTTTGTTCAAAAATTAATGAAAGCGAGTTTACATTTACTTTGGTAATCAAATCGGCATTGACTTTTTTATTCATCAAATATGGCTCATTATCATACAAAAGATTGAGTTTTTCAATTTGAGCTTTAGAGGATAAATCGAAAATAGCTTTGCTTAAATCGCCTTTTCCTAAATAATTGAACCCAAAAATATCAAAGTGAAGTTTAGTCGATAAATCGTCATAAACAATTTTACTGTTGGTTATTTCGATTTTCTCTAGTTTTAGGGAGCTGTCTTCTTCTTTTTTTTTAGTTGTCTTGGCTTTGCTTGATTTATAGACATTGTAGTTTGCAAATCCTTCTTTGTTGACTTTTACATTAATGTCAGCATTAGAAAGAAAGATTTTGTCGATATTGACTGATTTTCCAAAGATCAAACTGGGGACATCAATACCAAAAGCAATTTCTTTAGCAGTAATTAGATTTTCATTCTGGTAAGGAGCCGAACCATTAAGTTTAAAATCATTTAAACTTACAGTTAACGATGGAAAATGATTGAAAAACGAAACATTCGATTCAGAGTAATCCAGTTTAGCGTTTAGTTTTTCATTAGCTACTTTTTTAATTTCTGCATTAATTTTATCTGCAAAAACATAAGGAGCAATAAACATAAAAGCCAATAAACTGATTAGCGTGATTCCTATATACTTTAAGATTTTAAAAAATATAGCTTTATTTTGAGACATAATACTGAAAGTTATATGAGAAATAAGGTTAGGAACGGTTTTTAGAATAAATTATTATCCGTGGATGGTTTCGTTTTTTCCGTAGTTGGTAATGATTGAAGTTTCATAGTCAATCCACTCTTTCCAGCGTTTGTCAACATCAACATTGTCGGCATATTTTATGGTTTCGTTTTTTCCGTAGTTGGTAATGATTGAAGTTTCATAGTCAATCCACTCTTTCCAGCGTTTGTCAACATCAACATTGTCGGCATATTTTTTGGCAAATGCTAAAAAAGTAGTATAATGACCTGCTTCACTAATCATTAAATCACGGTAAAATTGAGCCAATTCAGGATCTTTTATGTTTTCTGATAATACTTTAAAACGCTCACAACTTCTGGCTTCAATCATAGCCGAAAAAAGCAAACGTTCACACAAAGCATCATTACGACTTCCGTCTTTTTTCATGAATTTGAATAGTTCATTAACGTAGCTGTCTTTGCGTTCACGCCCAAAAGTGAGTCCTCTTTCTTTGATAAGGTCGTGAACCATTTTGAAATGCTCGATTTCTTCCTGAGCAATGATCATTAATTCAGTGACCAATTCTTCTTTTTCAGAGTTTTGAGTAATAAGACTGATGGCGTTCGAAGCTGCTTTTTGCTCGCACCAGGCATGATCGGTTAAAATTTCTTCGATATTAGATTCTACAATGTTGACCCATCTTGGATCTGTGGCTAACTTTAATCCTAACATATCATTATAATTTTATGCAAAATTAATGTTTATTTTAGTGATTTTTGTCTAAACGAGAGGATTAACGATAAATTTAGTATTATTTTGTGACAAAATTTTATGTTGATATGAATCGGATGCAATCGCTCTTGATAATTGGTTTTGTGTGGCCTGAGCCAAATTCTTCGGCGGCAGGAGGTAGGATGATGCAGTTGATTTCCTTGTTTCAAGTACAAGGTTTTAAAATTGTTTTTGCAAGTCCCGCTCAGGACAGTGATTTTATGGTAGATTTGAGTGAATTTGATGTTCAAAAAGAATCCATTGAATTGAATAATTCCAGTTTTGATGCTTTTATAAAAGAACTGAATCCGTCCGTAGTTTTATTTGATCGATTTATGATGGAGGAGCAATTTGGCTGGCGTGTTGCCGAAAATTGTCCGGATGCTTTACGAATTTTAGATACCGAAGATTTGCATTGTTTGCGATTGGCGAGACAAAAAGCTTTTAAGGAAAAACGAGAATTTCAAATTTCAGATTTATTAGTTGAAGAAGTTGCCAAAAGAGAAATTGCCAGTATTTTACGTTGTGATTTGTCGTTAATGATTTCGGAATATGAAATTGAATTGCTAACAACTACTTTTAAAATAGATAATGCATTATTGTATTATTTGCCTCTTTTATTAGAATCGAAAGCCATTCCTGATTTAGCAAAGTTGCTTTCTTTTGAAGAAAGAACGGATTTTGTTTTTATTGGTAATTTTTATCATGAGCCCAATTGGAACTCAGTTCAGTATTTGAAAGAAACAATTTGGTCACTTATCAAAAAACAAATTCCGGAAGCTGTTTTGAATATTTATGGAGCTTATCCTTCTCAAAAAGTATTGCAATTAAATAATGTAAAAGAAGGTTTTCTAATTCACGGACGTGCTGAAAATGCTCAAGAAGTTGTTCAAAAAGCACGTGTGGTTTTAGCTCCTTTGCGTTTTGGAGCCGGAATAAAAGGAAAATTACTCGAAGCCATGCAATGCGGAACGCCAAGTGTTACCACTTCTATTGGCGCCGAATCGATGCAGGGAATTTTACAGTGGAATGGTTTTGTAGAAGATGATCCTGAGGTTTTTGCTGCAAAAGCCGTACAATTATATCAGGATAAAGAAATTTGGCTTCAAGCTCAAAAAAACGGAATTGCAATTATCAATCAGCGTTATTTAAGGATCTTGTTTGAAGAAGATTTTGCTACGCAAATTGAGTTTTTACTTTCGGATTTAAAGCAACATCGTTTGAATAATTTTATGGGCGAATTATTGCAACATCATACTTTAAAAAGTACCAAGTATATGTCGAAATGGATCGAGGAGAAGAATAAGTAATGATTATTGTAGATATTTATTTTTTGGTTTACTGAAGTAAATATTTGTTTTACTTTGCAAGTAGTAGGGATTTTAAATCAATTTAATATGAAATCAGTATTTAAATTTATTTTTGACTGGATGTTTATTACAAATTATAGATATACATTTTTGAAAAATAAGAATCCTGAATTTAAAGTAATAGTGTTTACTTCGTTTATATTTACAAATTTTATTATTTTTTGTGTAAATCTTACTTTTATCTCTTTTGAGATAAAAGCTATTAAGCCATATTGGTTTGTAATAGTTTGGATGTTGATGTATTTAATAAATTATATCTATTATTTTAATTTAAATAAAAAAAATGATATTAATGTTTTGCCTAAAAAGAATGATGTTTTTCTTCTGTATATTATCTTTTTTTTATCGGCATTTTTGAATTTTTACACATACTATTATTTGATTGAACACATAAATAATTGATTTTGATTTGTCAATTTTAATTTAAAAAAAACAATAAGTAATTTGATCAAAAAATTGTGAATTAAATCTTTAAATGGGCTTTTGTTTGTGCTATCGTTTTCGCATGAGGGATGGAAGCGGCATCCTTTTATGGAATGCAATGGAATAAAAGATATAGCGAACAGCCCGACCGCGCTGAAACGATAGTGGAAGCGTGGGCATGCCCAAATAAAAAATCCGTCAAGTTTTTATACAAGACGGATTTTTTTATTTCAATTCCGATTTTGGAATTTGGAATTTTTATATTGGAATTTTAAGATATTACATCATTCCTGGCATTCCGCCTCCCATTGGGCTTCCGCCACCATTTTCTTCTTTGATGTCAATTAACGCACATTCAGTAGTTAAGATCATTCCTGAAACTGATGCTGCGTTTTCTAATGCTACACGAGTTACTTTTTTAGGATCGATAATACCTGCTTTTAGCATATCAACATATTCGTTGGTTTTTGCATTGTATCCAAAATCAGCTGAACCTTCAGCCACTTTTGCTACCACTACAGAACCTTCAAGACCTGCGTTTTCAACAATAGTTCTCAATGGAGCTTCAACAGCACGGGAAACAATTTGGATTCCAGTTGCTTCATCAGCATTTTCAGCTTTCAAATCAGCTAATACGGCTTTAGCTCTTAATAAGGCTACACCACCACCAGCAACAATTCCTTCTTCAACCGCAGCACGAGTTGCGTGTAAAGCATCATCAACACGGTCTTTTTTCTCTTTCATTTCTACTTCAGAAGCAGCTCCAACATAAAGAACTGCAACACCTCCAGCTAATTTAGCCAAACGTTCTTGCAATTTTTCTTTGTCATAATCAGAAGTACTTACTTCCATTTGACCTTTAATTTGGTTCACACGATTTTTAATCATGTCAGCTTCACCTGCACCACTTACAATAGTAGTATTGTCTTTATCGATAGAAACTCTTTTTGCAGTTCCTAACATTTCGATAGTTGTATTTTCAAGCGTATAACCTCTTTCTTCAGAAATTACAGTTCCGCCAGTTAAGATAGCAATATCTTCAAGCATTGCTTTTCTTCTGTCTCCAAAACCAGGTGCTTTTACAGCAGCAATTTTTAGAGCACCACGTAATTTATTTACCACCAATGTAGATAAAGCTTCTCCATCAACATCTTCAGCAATAATTAATAATGGTTTTCCTGATTGAGCAACTGGCTCAAGAACTGGTAATAATTCTTTTAAAGAAGATACTTTTTTGTCGTATAATAAAATGTATGGAGAATCTAATTCTACTTCCATTTTCTCAGAATTTGTAACAAAATATGGAGAAAGGTATCCTCTGTCAAATTGCATTCCTTCCACTACGTCAACAAAAGTGTCCGTACCTTTTGCCTCTTCAACAGTAATAACTCCTTCTTTACCTACTTTTGCGAAAGCAGTAGCAATTAATTCACCAATTACTTCGTCATTGTTAGCAGAGATAGAAGCAATTTGTTTGATTTTGTCTGAATCACTTCCTACAACCTGAGATTGTTTTGCAAGGTCAGCAACAATAGCTTCAACTGCTTTGTCAATTCCTCTTTTTAAATCCATTGGGTTTGCTCCGGCAGCAACGTTTTTCAAACCTTCTTTTACGATAGCTTGTGCTAAAACAGTTGCAGTTGTAGTTCCGTCACCCGCTAAATCATTAGTTTTAGAAGCTACTTCTTTTACCATTTGAGCTCCCATATTTTCCAATGGGTCTTTTAATTCAATTTCTTTTGCAACAGAAACACCATCTTTAGTAACAACTGGTCCACCAAAAGTTCTTCCGATGATTACATTACGACCTTTAGGTCCTAAAGTTACTTTTACTGCATTTGCTAATGCATCAACACCACGTTTTAATCCGTCACGTGCTTCGATATCAAATTTTATGTCTTTTGCCATTTTGTTTATTTTTCCTCACCCCAGCCCTCTCCAAAGGAGAGGGAGCCGAGATGGTTTTTGTTTGTAAATATTTTTATTTATTCCAATCTCCTCCCCGAAGGGGAGGTTGGGTGGGAATTTTTAGATTATTGCAAGAATATCATCTTCTCTCATGATCAGATAATCTGTTCCTTCTAATTTTAATTCAGTTCCAGCATATTTACCATAAAGTACAGTGTCCCCAACTTTTACGGTCATAGTGTGATCTTTAGATCCGTTTCCTACTGCAACTACAGTTCCTTTTTGTGGTTTTTCTTTCGCAGTGTCTGGGATAAAAATTCCTGATGCAGTTTTTGTTTCAGCTGCAGCTGGTTCAATAAGAACTCTGTCTGAAAGCGGTTTAATGTTTAATGCCATGTTTTTATATTTTAAATTATGATTTTTATTGTTGCTGTTTTATTTTCAGAAATTGTGCCAGCATAAATAATGCTGACATATTTTCTTATGAAAAATGCCAGCTTTGACAGGCTGGCATTTTTTAATCTATTTAGAATAGGAATTATTTTGCAGGAGCTGGCGTAACTGGCACAGCTGGTTGAGCAGGAGTAGTAGCTGGTGTTGCAGGAGCAGCAGCTTCAGTGTTGTCAATAATTTTAGAATCAGCGTCGCTTAAAGTTCCTGTGAAACTTAAACTTGATAGTAAAATCAAAGCGATTAAAACGATGGATAAAGTCCAAGTACTTTTGTCTAAAAAGTCGGTTGTTTTTTGTACACCACCCATGTGTGTTGATCCGCCTAATGAAGATGATAAACCACCACCTTTAGGGTTTTGAACCATAATTACTACAATCAGTAGAAAACAAACTATTGTTATTAAAACTAAAAAAATTGAAAATGTGCTCATTACTTAATTATTATTGTTTTGTTGTAAAATCTTAATATCCGATATGCGGTCTGCAAAGAAACTACTTTTTTCTGGATATTTCAAAATTAATATTTCATAAGCTTGAATCGCTTTTTGATATTTTTTTTGTTCTAAATATACCTTGGCTAAAGTCTCTGTCATTAACGAAGTGGTATCCTCTTTATTGATGTCTATGTTAATGCTAGAAGGAGTTCCGTGTTTGACAGCTGAAATCTTTGGATTGCTTTGAATAAACTTGTTGATAATTGCTTCTTGTTTCTTCTTAGAAACGTCTTCGGTTTTAAGAGTTGTCGGATTGTTTTTAGTTTCCGATGTTCTATCTATAGGTTGAATTCTGGAAAGTTGAAGCCACTCCTGGAAAGAATGTGTTTCACTTTTCGAAAATTCTAATGGTTTTCCTAATTCTAATTTTTCTTCGGGAGTATCGGTTAGTTCTAAAACTTCAGTTTCGTTAGCAGAAGTCGATTCTGGAACAACATTGTCTTCTTGAGATGTTATTCGTTTTTCCTGAACGATTTCGATACTATCCACTACCTGAATCGAAAGAAGTTCATTGGCTTTCTTTTCGAATAATGCTTTTTGGATGGCATTAAAATCTTCCGAACTGATAAAATCAAATAGAATAGCTCTATCGGTAGTATGTGCTGCTGTAACTTTTAAAGCCGAATTGTACTGAAAACTACTTTCATTATATAGTCCTTTTAACCGTAAGGCTCTCGCGCTTTGAAAATACGGAAACTCCTCCAGTACTTTATCTAAAGCAAGTGTTTGCTTTTGAGTAATTGTATTGGGTTTGTTAATTAAATAAGTATAATCGGTTACGTTCATTTTATTCAGTGTTCATTGATGACTGGATACAGCCAACTATTTTTACCATTTTGCTAATGATTCATTAAAGATATCCTGAGTAATTCTTTCGAAAATTTCATCGAGTGCTGTAGTTAAAACGGCGCCTTGAAGCTGTGTTGCTGCTGGATAATCATAATAAAACTCGAATGGTTTTTCAAAATCATCCGCTTCTTTGTTTCTATTTGTGAATCTAACGTTTATGCGTATTTTTAATCGGTTTTGAGAAGCTTGCTGATCAGCAGTAGCAGTCATCGGGCTGATGCGGTAATCTACAATTTCGCCTTCGTAAGTTAAGTCTGCTCCAGATTGTATCAGATTTAAATTAGTTTGATTTTGTAGAAGATCTTGCAATGCTAGTGTGAAAGTTCGATCAATTCCAGGTTCAACTAAATCAGCATTGTTCTGGAAGAAATTAACCTGGAAGGTTTTAGCATCAATTTTTCCCGTTCCAGTAAAGTTGTAAATTCCACAACCACTCAACATAAAAAGACTAATCAATGCTAAAAGAGAATGTATTTTTTTCATAATATTTATTAAAAAAATTCCAATTTTTTAAATTGCTTCGCCCGTTCGCTATCGCTCGGGTCCAAATTCCAATTTGAAAGATGAATTCAATTTTTTTTCAAATATAGTGATTTGGAATTTGGGATTTATTTTTTGGAATTTATTTAGAGATCAAATTGTTTGATTTTTCGATACAGCGTTCGTTCCGAAATACCTAATTCGTCAGCAGCAGCTTTTCTTTTTCCTTTGTTTTTTTCTAATGATTTCTTAATCATTTCGATTTCTTTTTGTTCTAAACGCAGTATTTCTTCCTCTTCAATAGTTTCAGCAAAAAGATAATTGTCTTCGGAATTATTGTAATTTTCGTTATGATTTGGCGTCATTACCGCAGTTACAGGTTGTTCTTCAAATTCGATTTCGCTGTCTTCTCCTTGAGAACCGTATATTTTCTGAATTAAATTTGGATTAATATCCTGAGCTTTGGCAGCACCACTTTTCATTAGTTCCAAAGTCAATTTTTTAAGATCGTTCAAATCACTTTTCATATCAAAAAGTACTTTGTACAAAATGTCTCTTTCGGTACTAAAATCACTTTCGCTTTTATTACTTTTAATTACCGATGGTAAATTGCTACCTTCTGTAGGTGGTAAATAAGCCTGCAAAGTGGCTCCCGAAATATCGCGATTGGTTTCTAAAACCGAAATTTGTTCGGCAACGTTTCTCAGTTGACGAATGTTTCCGCTCCATCGGTATTTTTGCAATAATTGCACGGCATTATCATCTAATTTTAATGGAGGCATTTTGTATTTATGAGCAAAATCGGCAGCAAATTTTCGAAACAATAAATGAATATCGTCTTTTCTGTCTCTCAAAGGTGGCAAAGCAATATCCACCGTACTCAAACGATAGTACAAATCTTCACGGAATTTCCCTTTTTCGATAGCATTAAACAAGTTCACATTAGTGGCAGCAACAATTCGAACATCTGTTTTTTGAACCTGTGAAGAACCTACTTTCAGAAATTCACCGTTTTCAAGGATTCTCAACAAACGGACTTGAGTAGTTAGTGGTAATTCACCCACTTCATCCAGGAAAATAGTTCCACCATTGGCCACTTCAAAATAACCTTCACGGGTACTGGTTGCACCTGTAAAAGCTCCTTTTTCGTGGCCAAAAAGTTCACTGTCAATAGTTCCTTCGGGAATAGCACCACAGTTTACGGCAATATATTTACCGTGTTTTCTGTGTGATAGCGAATGGATGATTCTTGGAATATTTTCTTTACCAACACCACTTTCTCCAGTAACCAACACCGAAATGTCAGTTGGCGCTACTTGAATGGCTTTTTCTATCGCACGATTGAGCTTTGGGTCATTCCCAATAATCTCAAAGCGCTGTTTTATGTTTTGAACTGTTTCCATGTTGTCATTGCGAGGCACGAAGCAATCTCATTTTTTGTTAACCGCAAATTCGCAGATTTATTCTTTACTATTTGTTAAAGTATCTTTGACGTTATTCGTTTGTTCTACTTTATGTTTTGGGAAATAAGTTCTAATGATATAGAAAGTAGCCCCAAATCCAATAATGAAAGTTAGTATAACTATAAGTATTTGTTTCTTTGTCATTTTGTTTTTTTTCTTTGTCATTGCGAGGAACGAAGCAATCACATCTAGTATATCGATTCCAATTGTTTCGGACTTGTTTTTAGTGTGATTGCTTCGTTCCTCGCAATGACTCTAAATCTAATTCATTTCAGAATATCCAACCGCTTCCCCTTTTAATGTTCCGCTGGTGCAAGAATTGATTTTTACATTTACAAAGTCACCTATTTTATAATTTTCTTTTGGAAAAACCACCGTAATACTTTGTGAGTTTCTTCCAGAAAACTCCTCAGTTGATTTTTTGGAAACTTTTTCGACTAATACTTCAACTGTTTTTCCAATGAATTCCTCTGAGCGAAACCAAGCGTGTTTTTGTTGTAAATCGACAATTTCTTGTAATCTTCGGGCTTTGGTTTCTTCTGGAACATCATCTTCCATTTTTCTTCCTGCCAAAGTTCCCGGGCGTTCAGAATACGAATACATGTATCCAAAATTATATTTCACATATTCCATCAAACTCAAAGTGTCCTGATGATCTTCTTCAGTTTCTGTTGGGAAACCAGCAATCATATCTTGCGAAATAGCCGCGTCTGGAATAATAGTTCTTATTTTGTCAATCAAAGTCATGTATTCTTCACGACTGTGCAAACGATTCATTTCTTTTAGAATTCTATTGCTTCCCGATTGTACAGGCAAGTGAATGTGTTTGCAAATATTAGGATGTTTTGCAATTACGTGCAATACACTTTCGTGCATGTCTTGCGGATTTGAAGTAGAAAAACGAACACGCATTTTTGGAAAACCAACTGCTACCATTTCGAGTAATTGATCAAAGTCTACTGCAGTTGCTTTTTGCATTTCGGTTGCGTTTTCAAAATCTTTTTTCAATCCGCCGCCGTACCATAAATAACTATCTACGTTTTGACCTAAGAGCGTGATTTCTTTAAAACCTTTATCCCATAAATCCTGAATTTCACTCATAATACTTTGTGGCTCACGGCTGCGTTCACGTCCG
>NCET01000452.1 GCA_002280815.1 Flavobacteriales bacterium 32-34-25
AAATTGACGATTTAATAAAGAATACGGGTTTTGAACCGTTTTGATTTTTGGTAAATTATGATACTTGCTTTCTTCCAGAAAACGCATAATTCCCCAAGGTGTTTCATTTGAAAGTCCGATGTGTTTGATCTTTCCTTCTTTGATAAAACCGTTTAGGGTTTCTAAAACCAATTGAATATTGTCTTCCCAAGCATCTTCTTGTACAGTAAATCCTCTTTGTCCAAAGAAATTAGTTTTTCGTTCTGGCCAGTGCAATTGGTACAAATCAATATAATCCGTTTGTAAACGTTGCAAACTTTTGTCTAAAGCATATTTTAAACTCGCTGGTGAAAAATCATTCTTTTCACGCATGTAACCAAAATTAGGATTAGGCCCAGCAATTTTTGAAGCCAAAACAATTTCTTCTCTTTTACCTGATTTTTTAAACCAGGTTCCTAGAATTTTTTTGGTACTTCCATAAGTTTCTTCCCGTGCTGGCACCGAATACATTTCGGCAGTATCAAAAAAATTAACGCCGTTTGCTACCGCATAATCCATTTGTGCATGTCCATCAGCTTCGGTGTTTTGTTGCCCAAAAGTCATTGTTCCAAGGCATATTTTACTCACTTTTATATCCGTATCGGGTAAAGTAGTGTATTTCATTTTTTAAGTTGCTAAGTTTCTAAGAGACTAAGTTAATTGAAAGCAAATATAAAAATTAGTTATCCTGATTGCGATTGCCCTTTTTATATTTTTAACAAAAAAGGTTCAACGTTTACACGCGAACCTTTCCTTGACTTAGAATCTTAGTCTCTTAGTTACTTTTTTTTAAAATTCGTTCAACATATCGGCAATTTCGTCTAATCTTGGTGTTAATATAATTTCGATTCTACGATTTTTAGCTTTTCCTTCTGCCGTATCGTTTGTGGCTAATGGCGAAAATTCTCCTCTTCCAGCAGCAGTCAAACTCTTTTTGTTAATCGCTTTGTTTTCGCTCAAAATTGCCACAATTGCTGTAGCTCTTTTAGTCGATAAATCCCAGTTATCAGCAATAGGGCCTGAACCTCCATAAGGATCATTATCCGTATGTCCTTCAATAAGTACTGCAATATCAGGATTGTCTCCTAGAACTTTTCCTAACTCTACTACTGCTTTTTTTCCTTCAGAACTTACCGCCCAACTACCAGAATTAAACAACAATTTGTTTTCCATAGAAACGTAAACTTTTCCGTTTTTTTGTTCTACGGTCAAACCTTTACCTTCAAATCCGTTTAAGGCTTTTGATAAAGTTTCTTTTAGTTTTCGCATCGTAGCCTCTTTGGCAGCAATCATGTCTTCCAGTTCTTTCAAACGTTGTGCGTTTTTATTCAAACGCTCTTGTTCGATGGATAAAGCCTTTCCTTTTGCTTCTAATTCAGCTAATAAATCGCGATTTTTCTTCAAATTAGACTGTAAAGCATCGTTGCTGTTTTTCTCTAAAGCATTATACGAATCTTGCAAAAGAGCCATTTTTTCATTCAATGCTTTTTGATCAGCGGTCAATTTATCACGTTCTGATTTTAATTTGCTTAAATCATTTTTTAGACCATCTCTATCTAATTCCAATTGATTTTTGGCTTTCAAAAGATCAGCGTTTTCGTCAGATAAACTTCTGTTTTCTTTCTTTAAATCGGTATACTTATTTTCTAAATCGGTGTATATTTTTTTCGAAACACAAGATGTCGAAAGTGCTAAAACCAATAAGCCTAAGGAGATTTTTTTTATCATTTTGTTTTATTTAAATCTAATTATTTTTTTGACATTGTCATTGCAATTGACATTAATCTATTCTATATCTACAAGAACGGGACAATGATCGGAATGTTTTGCTTCGGGTAAAATAAGCGCTTTTTTGATGCGATCTTTCAAAGGTTCGCTTACCAAACAATAATCAATACGCCAACCTTTATTATCCGTTCTTGCCGTTTTTACACGTACAGTCCACCAGGAATAATGTCCAGGTTCTTTG
>NCET01000082.1 GCA_002280815.1 Flavobacteriales bacterium 32-34-25
TAATTTTAAAATTCTAATGAGAAGAGATATATTCCAAGCCATTGCCGATCCTACAAGAAGAGCTATAATAAGTCTCATTGCTGTTCAAGCCATGACGCCTAATGCCATTGCTGAACATTTTGAAACCAGCAGACAAGCCATTTCTAAACATCTGCGAATTTTGTCGGAATGTGAATTAATCCAACAAGAACAAAAAGGAAGAGAAATTTATTACCAACTTGAACTCAATAAACTGAAAGAAATTGACCAATGGTTAGCGCAATTTAAAGCCATTTGGGAAAACCGTTTCAACGAACTTGATAACTTATTAGCAACCCTTAAAAATAAAACAGATGAAAACGAATCTACAATTTGACTTCATTGTCAATAAAGAAAACAACACCGTAAATGTAAAAAGAGAATTTGCAGCTCAATTGCCATTGGTTTGGGATGCCTGGACTAAACCTGAAATATTGGATTTATGGTGGGCACCAAAACCGTATCAAACCAAAACTAAATCGATGGATTTTAGAGAAGGCGGTACTTGGCTGTATTACATGGAAAGTCCAGAAGGAGCTATACACTGGTGTAAAAACGATTATAAAAAAATTGAACTGTTAAAAAGCTTTTCAGGTTTGGATGCGTTTTGTGATGAAAACGGTACTACAAACAACGATTTTCCACGTACAGTTTGGAACAATACATTTACTGAAAACGGAGAAACTACAACAGTAACTATTGTCGCTCAATATGAAAAACTAGCCGATCTGGAACAAGTCATCGCTATGGGATTCCAGGAAGGATTCACTATGGCCTTAGGCAATTTAGACGATTATTTAAGCGAAGTAACTAAATGATTTTATCCCAAAAAGCCAGTCTGGTAGCAGCAATTATTCTTTGTAGCCAAATCAATTTTGGTCAGGTCAATTTAAAAATCGAAAAGAATCAAAGCCATTTTACCGAAGGCAAAGACAGTATTTTAACGTACCAAGCTTCCGAAAAGGCGATGAATGGAAAATACATTCGTTCGAATTATATTCATCCATTATACAACTTGGATGGAACCGTTTTAACCGAAGATTTCCCTGAAGATCATTTGCATCATAGGGGAATTTTCTGGGCTTGGCATCAATTGTATATTGGCGACAAACGAATTGGCGACGGCTGGGAAATAGAAAATTTTAATTGGGAAGTCACTTCTGTAAAGGAGAAAAAAACAAAAGACGACAGCAAAGCGATAGTATCTACTGTTCTTTGGAAATCTCCTTTGTGGAAATCCAAAAACGACGTAGAAAAAGCTTTTGTAAAAGAAACAACTACAATTAAAGTCTATCCAAAACAACCGCATTATCGCCTGATTGATATTGAAATTGCATTATTAGCACTCGAGTCCAATATGAAAATTGGTGGCTCAGAAGACGAAAAAGGATATGGCGGTTTTTCGCCTCGAATTCGCCTGAGCAATGATATAGTATTTACTGATCCATCAGGAAAAATTTCACCAACGAACCTTCCAATTCCTGCCAGCGAATGGATGGATATTTCAGGTTCTTTAGGGAAAAATGGAACTAAAGCTGGATTGACAGTATTATGTAGTCCTAAAAATCCAGGAGCTAAAAATCCCTGGATTTTACGTGCTAAAAAAAGCATGCAAAATGCAGTCTATCCTTATCCAGGAGCTAAAGCAGTTCCATTATCGAATAAAAAACCAACTGTATTACGCTATCGATTAGTCATTCATAACGGAGATGCCAACAGCATTCCGATTGATGAAATTTTTCAAAACTATATTAAAAAATAAATTAGTAACGATTTTATTGAAAAAGCCACGAATTCACGAATTATGAGATTATAATTCGTGAATTCGTGGCTTTATTTTTTCTCCTAAAAAGAGAGCAAATACATTTTTGTGATGGCTCTTTCTATTAGTATGAGTCGGTTAATTCGAAACCACTTTGTAAGTAGGATCTTCCATAATATTTACCTCAATAATTCCCTGAGCGTTTTGCAATAGTTGACGACAATCTTCGCTTAAATGGTGTAAATAAACCGTCTTCCCTACTTTAGCATAACGCTCGGTAATTTTGTGTACGGCATCAATAGCGCTCATATCGGCAATTTTACTTTCTTCAAAATCAATAATTATTTCATTTGGATCATTCAACACATCAAACTTTTCAGCAAATGCAGTCGTTGATGCAAAAAACAAAGGGCCATAAATTTCATAATGCTTCACTCCTATATCATCGATGTATTTTTTAGCACGAATGCGTTTCGCACTTTCCCAGGCAAAAACCAATGCCGAGATAATCACTCCTATTAATACAGCTAAAGCCAAATTGTGCAATACAATAGTAATCAATGCTACCGTAACACCCACGAAAATATCGTGTTTTGGCATTTTGTTTATAATTCGGAAACTAATCCATTCAAAAGTTCCAATTGCCACCATAATCATCACCCCCACTAAAGCTGCCATTGGTAATTTTTCAATTACAGGAGCACCAAAAAGTACAATACAAAGTATCGTTAAGGCAGCAACAATTCCAGACAAACGCGCTCTGGAACCGGCAGATAAATTCACTAATGTTTGCGCAATCATTGGGCAACCACCCATTCCAAAGAAAAAACCATTTAAAATATTAGCACTTCCCTGAGCCACACATTCTCTATTCCCATTTCCTTTAGTGCCCGTAATCTCGTCCACTAAATTTAAAGTCAACAAACCTTCGGTCAATCCCACACTAGCCATGATCAAAGCATACGGAAGAATTAATTGCAAAGTTTCTAAATTCAAAGGAATATTCGGAATATGAAAAGGCGGAAATCCACCGCTTACCGATGCAATATCAGCAACCGTTTTAGTTTCGATTCCGAAGCCTAAAACCAACGCAAAAACAACCATAATTGCCACTAAAGAAGCTGGAATGGCTTTGGTTATTCTTGGCAAAAAAATTACGATTCCAATTGTCAAAGCTACCAAACCTAACATAATATATAACGGACTTCCGGACAGCCAAACACTTTCGCCATTGACCATGGTTTTAAACTGTTCGAGTTGGGACATAAAAATAATTATTGCCAAACCATTTACAAAACCAAACATAACGGGTTGTGGTACTAAGCGAATGAACTTCCCTAATTTAAACACGCCTATTAAAATCTGGATTACTCCTGCCAATGCTACTGCTGCAAAAACATAATCCAAACCATGCGATTTCATCAATGCAATCAATACAATAACGGTGGCTCCTGCTCCACCAGAAACTAAACCTGGACGTCCTCCAAAAACTGCTGTTACCAATCCCATTATAAAAGCGGCATACAAACCCACTAACGGCGGAAATCCAGCTAAAATTGCAAAGGAAAGCGACTCCGGAATCATGGTCATAGCGACCGTTAGTCCCGCTAATATTTCGGTTTTATAATTTACTTTTTGCGAAAAATCAAATAAGTTAAAATATTGTTTCATGCTTTTGTAAAAGATTATAAGATTAAAGCGCAACTAAATCTATTAGCATACTTTTTTAAGAATTGCAAAAGTAAGTTTTTTAATTTGCTGAAGCTGTAAAATCTGCTTGAACATTTTTAGCCGTTTTTTGATTATATTTAAAACAGAAAACAGTTTAGTTTTAAAACAAATTTTACCAAATGGAAACCAACGATTTTTTTAAAGACGCATTCGAATACAATTATCATTTCAATCAGGAACTTATTCAACTATTCGAAAAGGAGAAACAAAACATTCCTGAAAAATCAATCCAGTTACTGAATCATTTGATTAATGCACAACAAATTTGGAATGAACGAATTCTGGAACTACAACCATCTGTTGGTGTTTGGGAAATTCGACCATTAGAAAATCTTAAAAATCATAATGAAAATAATTATAGCAAAAGCTTAGAAATTTTTAATAGCACCGAATTAAGCCAAAAAATAATCTATAAAAACTCGAAAGGAATCGAATTTTCAAACACAGTTCAGGATGTAATTTTTCATGTAATCAATCATTCTACTTATCATAGAGCGCAAATTGCAAGTGATTTGAAAACCAATGGAATTGAGCCCATTAATACCGATTATATCTTTCACAAAAGAAAATAATACTTAGAGTACTTTTAAAATTCATCAAAATTAATTCCCCTAAACCCTAAAGGGCGTAATTTTGATGAATTTTAAGAAATTTTCACCCTTTAGGGCGGGAAAAAAAATCTTATGCAATAGCTCAAAAATCCTTTTTTACAATTTCAACAAAAATATGGGATAGATTTTTTAACTTCGTGCCCTAATGAAAATAAGTACCTTCATATTATCACTTTTAATACTTGTTTTATCTTTAAAACCCTGTTCTGACGGAAGTAATGCCGAAGACCTGAAAAAAGATAATATTAATCTTGCGCACAATCATCAGGAAGATCATAATGATTCTTGCCCTGTGACTTGTATTTGCAGCTGTTGCGGAATGTCGGTAACTTTCGAAAGTATTAAAATCTTTACTTTTAGAATCCATACGGAAATTTCTAATGTAGTAGTATCTTCTTATCAATCAAATTATCAATTTGATTCTGTTGCTGCTATTTGGCAACCTCCTCAATTAATTAGTTAAAATACCCAGACAACTCGTCTAATTTTTAATTAATTAAATTTCATTTATAATGAACAAATTTATAATGAGCACTATGCTCATACTATTGTCGTGTTTTGCTGCTACGGCGCAAACAACTGATATCCAAATCCAAGTCCTTTCTGAAAACGAAGCCGTAATTGGCGCCAACATTTACCTCGAATCAGACAAAAAATCGGCTGTTACAGATGCTGAGGGAAAAGCTCAGTTTTCGAATGTTTCCAATGGAAAACAAACGATTATCATTTCTTATTTAGGTTTCGAAACCTTAAAAAAAACCATCCAAATTCCGGCTCAATCCGTTTTTATTTTTCATTTGGAAACCACTGAAAACGAGCTCGAAGAAGTGGTTTTACAAACGTCTCGTACCAGCAGAACCGTTAGAAAAATTCCCACCCGAATTGAATTTATCAATAGCGAAGAATTAGAAGAAAAAGCGACTATGAATCCAACCAATATTTCGATGGTTTTGCGCGAAAGCACAGGAATTCAAATGCAGCAAACTTCGTTGAGCAGTGGAAATTCGAATATTAAAATTCAAGGTCTTGACGGACGTTATACCCAACTTTTAAGAGACGGTTTTCCTTTGTATTCCGGTTTTTCCAGCGGATTGAGTATTATGCAAATTCCGCCTTTGGACTTACAACAATTTGAAATTATCAAAGGAAGTTCGTCTACACTCTATGGCGGTGGCGCTATTGCCGGTTTAGTGAATATGGTTTCTAAAACTCCTGATGAAGAACCTGATTTAGACATCATGCTAACCCAAACACACGCCTTGGGAAGTACTGCCAATGTTTTTTACAGCAAGCGAAATCAAAAATTTGGAACAACACTTTACGGTTCAGCACATTATCAAAAAGCCTATGATCCTGAAGACGATGATTTTAGTAATTTACCTCAAACAAAATCCATTTCTTTTAATCCAAAATTCTTTTATTATCCTTCCGAAAAAACAACTTTTTGGCTGGGTGTTAACGGAACTTACGATGACCGAATTGGAGGCGATATGACTAAAATTAAAAGTCAGCAAAACGGCATTCATCAATATACTGAAGACAACGTTTCTAAGCGTTTGAGTTCTCAGGCGGTATACAAAACCCAGCTGGATTCGCTGAGCAATTTCAATATCAAAAACAGTATTTCTTATTTTGACCGTTCGTTGCAAGTGCCTGATTTTAATTTTAGCGGAAAGCAAATCAATACATTTACCGAAGTAAGTTACGAAAGAGCCAATGCTAAAACCGATTAGATTTTAGGTGCAAATGTGTATTCGGTTAATTTTGACGAAGCTGATAAAGCCGCATTGCAACGCGATCAAAAAGAACTTACCTATGGTTTGTTTGCCAATAGCATTTTTGATATTAGCGAAAACTGGATTTTAGAAACCGGATTGCGTACGGATTACAATGCCGATTGGGGATTTTTTCCTTTGCCAAGAATTTCCTTGTTGTATAAAAATGAAAATGGTTTTTCAAGCCGAATTGGTGGTGGATTAGGCTATAAAATCCCGGATATTTTTACCGAAGAAGCCGAATCGATTAACTTTGAAAATGTATTGGGCATTGACAAAGACAATCTAAAAGCCGAACGTTCTTATGGGGTGAATTATGATTTTAATTACCAAACCCGTTTGGGCGAAATTGGATTCTCAGCAAACCAGCTTTTTTATGTTACTGCTATTCAAAACGCCTTATTATTAAATAGCTCCGGAACTAATTTCCAATTTGAAAACGCTGCTGAAGTAATTTTAAGCAAAGGTGCCGAAACCAACATCAAGTTCAATTACAAGGATTTTAAATGGTTTTTAAACTATGCTTTTATTGATGCCCGTTTGCATTATTTGGCTGGAAATCCGCAAAAACCGCTTACTCCAAGGCACAATGTGGGCAGTGTGATTATGTATGAAAGTGAAGCCTGGCGCATTGGTTTTGAAACCTATTACACAGGACAACAATTGTTATCGAATGGAACTAAAACCACTGATTATACCACAATGGGATTTTTACTGATGCGCAATTTCAAATGGGGCGCACTCTTTACCAATTTTGAAAATTTTACCGATAGAAGACAAAGTCGCTTTTCACCATTGGTTTTACCTACACACGACCGACCTGTTTTTCCAGAAATTTATGCTCCTACCGACGGATTTATTTTCAGTTTAGGAATTATCATAAAGCCTTTTGGGAATAAAGGACATTAATTTTTTTACCGCAAATTCGCAAATTATTTCATTTTAAACTGTTTTTAAAAGTTTTCAAATTTGCGGTAAAAATTAAACTCTCTTTTATTTTTTAAAAAGAGGGCTTTTTTATATAAAGCCAGATTAGTTTTGTAAGAAATTTTAAATATATTTAAAAAAACATAAAGCGAAACAAACTTTTTCCAATCTTGCCCCTATAAGATTCACACACAACAGTTAGTACCCTAAATATAAACAAGTTAACACTCATTCATACTAATCAAAAAAAACTAAACCATGGATATAATTCTACCAAAAAAAGCTGGCTTAAATGAATTGATTACACTCGAAAATGCAAAATCCATTGTTGTAATTGGGGCAAATGGTTCAGGAAAAACCAGATTTGGAACTCAAATAGAATTAAAATATCCAAATAAGACACATAGAATTTCAGCTCAAAAATCTTTGACCATGCCTGAACAAGTAAGTCCTACATCAAAAGAAAAATCAGAAACCGATTTTTTTTACGGCGATGCTAAACATGGAAAAGCAAATAAAACTGGATATCGATGGGGAGGAAAACCAAATACATTCTTATTGAATGATTATCAAAAACTTATGGTTTTACTCCATACTGAAGAATATGAAGAATCAATAAAGTTTAAAGAAGCTTATAATCCTGGTCAGTCAATTGAAAAACCTATTACTAAACTTGATAGAATTCAAAATATCTGGGAATATGTTTTACCCCACAGAAAATTAGTTAAAAAAGCAGGAATCATTGATGCTTATCCTACTGGTGACATTACTAAAATTTACAATGCTTCAGAAATGAGCGATGGAGAAAGAATTGTTTTTTATCTTATTGGAGAAATATTATCTGCACCGGAAAATTCAATTATTATTATTGATGAGCCAGAAATGCATATTCATAAGTCAATAACAAAAAAACTATGGGATGCGATTGAACAGGAACGACCTGACAGTTTAATAATATATTTAACTCATGATGTTGATTTTGCATCAACAAGGCATGATGCGACCAAAATCTGGTTGAAATCATTCGAGAGCAATCAAATTTGGGATTATGAAATTCTGGATGAAAACAATCCAATTCCAGAGCAAGTCTTACTAGAGATTCTTGGCAGTAGAAAACCTATTTTATTCATTGAAGGAGATAATTCTAGTATAGATTATTATCTATTTCAACATGTTTTTACAGAGTTCACGATTGAACCTTTAGGGAATTGTAATAAAGTTTTCGAAACCACTAAAGCATTTAATGATCAAAATACATTTCATCATTTAAGTGCGAAAGGTATAATTGATAGAGATAGAAGAACTACTTCGGATATTGATAAAATTAGAAAACATAATATTTTTGTCCCTGAAGTAGCTGAAGCTGAAAATCTTTTACTTATTGAAAAGGTGGTAAAAGTTGTTGCAAAGAGAATGTTTAAAAATCCTGATGATGTTTTTGAACAATTAAAAAAGAGTGTTATTGAGCTTTTTAAATCTGAATTAAAGTTTCAGGCTATTCAACATACAATTTTTAGTATTAAAAAAATTATAGAAAGAGATTTGAATCCAAAAGTTAATGAGTTCAAACAATTAGATGAAGCAATGACCGATTTCATAAAAGGCTTAGATTATTATAAAATATATAACGAAATAGAAAATGAATTTATAGGATTTGTTAAAAACAATGACTACTTAAGCATATTAAAAGTTTTTAATAACAAAGGAATTATACATACATCTGGATTATCCCAACTATGTGGACTTGCAAATAAAAACAAAGAATATATGAATTTTGTAATTGCATTAATGAAAGAAAAATCAAATGACAGTGAAGAAATTATTAGTAATATGAGAAAAATGATAGAAGTATAAAGAACGTACTTCCACTGGTGCTCGATTGCATCGAGTACCTACTTACATGAAAAGATAAATTATAGCGTTTGCAACGCGGTTCACTAAAAAATTAATTCTTAAACAAACAAATCAATGTCTGAGAAATATAAAGTTATTGATAGTACCGTTCCCACTTTTATTACTATAACAGTTGTAGATTGGGTAGATTTATTGGTGAGACCTGTTTATTGCAATATCATAGATGATTCTTTAAATTATTGCATCAAAGAAAAAGGATTGAGCATACATGCTTATGTTTATATGAGTAGTCATATTCATTTAATTGCTACAGCATTTGATGGTGAACTACAAAATGTTATTCGGGATTTTAAAAAATTCACTTCAAAAAAACTAATAGAAGCCATCAAAGAATATCCTGAAAGCAGACGAGAATGGTTATTACGTAAATTCAGTTATGAAGCGCAAAAATCAGGAAGGGCAAAAGATTATAAATTATGGCAG
>NCET01000083.1 GCA_002280815.1 Flavobacteriales bacterium 32-34-25
TTGGCTTCTTGCAGTCGTTTTTCTTCTTTTGGATTAAAAACAAAATCATAATATTCTTTTACTGCAGTAAATTTTTCATATAATTCAATCAATTGTTCCTGCAATTGTTCTTTATCAAGTTCGTTCAAATATTTTTTTAAATCTCTTTTACTCATTATGAAAATTTTATGATTACAAAAGTAAATTACTTTGGTTTGTAATACCTATAAAATCAATGATATTACTTAATTTTGGCACGAAATAATTAAAATAATACTCATGCTTAAAATTTTTAAAATAACTGCCATCCTTGAGGGAATCTCATATCTCGCTTTATTTTCGAATATGCTTTTTATTAAACCAAATAATTTTGAATTGTATCACCAATTATTGTATCCTATCGGAATGAGTCACGGGATTTTATTTATTGGCTATATTATTTTGGCTTTTTTACTAAAAACGTCTCAAAAATGGAGTTTAAAAGATTTTGGAATCATCTTGCTTGCTTCTTTAATTCCTTTTGGAACTTTTTATGTAGAAAAGAAATATTGCTAAATCAATAAACTGTTGTGAAAATAATTACTGCAGATTCACAGATTATAAATTATAAAATCTGCGAATTTGCGGTTTTATAATTTACAAGCGGTCTTTTACAAACTCAATTTCTGTTTTTCCGTGTGCTTTTGGTTTTCCGTCTTCACCTAAATTTACCATTACAGTCTCATCTATTGTAATAATGGTTTCGCGAGTCATCATATTGCGAACTTCACATTCTAATGTGATCGAAGTTACTCCAAAACGAACCACATCAATTCCTATTTCAATAATATCTCCTTGTTTTGCTGAACTTTTAAAATTAATTTCAGACATATATTTAGTTACTACTTTCGAATTTTCAAATTGAATAATCGTATATAAAGCGAGCTCTTCGTCTATCCAGGCCAATAGTTTTCCACCAAATAAAGTTCCGTTAGGATTAAGGTCTTCGGGTTTTACCCATTTTCTAGTATGAAATCTCATAATTTTAATTATTTATGCTAAAATAAGACTTCCTTGATGATTTTTTTCCTATTTTTAAGAAAAAAAGATGAGCCAGAGAGATAGTTTTTTAAGTGAATTCCGAGGTGCTCCTATTGGAAGTGTTAGCACCCAATCTTCAGCTGATGAGATTTTTCAAAATGAAGTTTTGAGACCCATTTTAAAACTACAGAATGATTTATTCATTGCTTCTTTCCACAATTATATCAGCAAGTACAAACGTGATTTTTATTCGCTCAGTGTAGAAAAAAAACTAACTATTATTGAAAATGCGATTCAAAAAGACATCAAATTTAGAAACGCCTTAAAAGGAATGGTTATCGCCTTATTTACCGTTGACGAATACACTTTGTACATACAAAATTCATCGAGTTTAAATAAACGAATGATGAATATGCTTATTGAAAGGCTAAAAAACCAAGTTCAATTATTTGAAAAAAGTCTTGTAGAATAAAGCTTTAAAATTTTGATCTAAATCTAATCATCTTCAAAAAAATTAATTGCAATCCCTATGTCCAATTAATTTTTAAAAGAGTTGGGCTTTTATGCGTAATTTTTTATTGATGTTAGCCTACTTAAATATTTTAGGTTCATAGATTATGTTAAGAAATTGGTTTAAAACACTGAGTTTAAAGCAAAAAAAATAAATAATATTCAGCAATTTCAAAGAGAGTATTATTTTTTCGTTAAAAGTAAAATACTACATTCTAATTGTGAATTTAGTATTGTTTAATTCATTATAATTGTTAAAACCAAAATTTATGAAAGAGAACTATTTGAAGTGGTATTCTCCAAATTTGAGTAGAGATATCGAAATGCTTGTATTTGGACATTCAGGTTATCCAGTAATTTTATTTCCTACTTCTATGGGAAGTTTTCATGAAAATAAAGACATGGGCTTAATCGAATCGGCAAGATGGTATGTCGAACAAGGATTGATACAAATTTATTGCCCAGACAGTATTGATAAAGACAGTTTTTATAACAAACATATTCATCCTGTTCATCGCATAGAAAACCACGATTGGTATGATAAAATGATTTGTCATGAAGTGGTAGAAAAAGTAAGACATAATACGCCTTCAGGAAAAGTGGTTGTGGCGGGTTGTAGTTTTGGTGGGTATCATGCGGCTAATTTTGCCTTTAGGCATCCTGGCTATGTGAGTCATTTATTTAGTATGAGCGGTATTTTTAATATCAAAAATTACTTAGATGGTTTCCATAATGATACCGTTTTTTACCATACTCCTGATGATTATTTACACGGATTAAATGATTACGAGTTATGGAATATGGACATTGCGCTGGGGACTTCAAATTGGGATATATGTTTTGATGCCAATTTAAAAATGAGCAAATTATTAGCTAATAAAAACATGGAACATTGGCTGGATATCAGGCAAGACAAACAGCATGATTGGCCACTTTGGAAAGAAATGTTTCCACATTATTTGTCTAGAATAAAATTTAGCTAAACAGCTTTAGAATTGTATAAAAAATATAAGAAAAATATAAGTATGAAAAAAATTGGAATTTTATATGGAATGGAAGATACCTTTCCACAGGCTTTTATCGATAGAGTAAATTCAAAAAACGAAAAAGGAATTATAGCCGAAGCAGTTTCTATTGATAAGGTAGTTCAAAATAAATCCAGCGAATATGCTGTAATTATTGATCGTATTTCGCAGGATGTTCCGTTTTACCGCGCCTTTCTTAAAAATGCAGCTTTAACGGGAACTAATGTTATTAACAACCCATTTTGGTGGAGTGCAGACGACAAATTTTTTAATAATGCCTTAGCCGATACATTAGGTGTTCCGTTGCCAAATACGGTAATTCTTCCTTCGGCTGAACATCCTACCGATACAACATCTAATTCATTTAGAAACTTGAAATTTCCATTAGACTGGGAAGGTATTTTCGAATATGTGAAATTTCCAGCTTACATGAAACCTTATGCTGGTGGCGGATGGAAAAACGTTTATCGATTAGAAAACAAAGAAGAATTTTGGGAAAAACACCGTGAAACAGGACAATTAGTAATGTTATTGCAAGAAGAAATTGTTTTTACCGAATATTTCAGAGTGTATTGTTTGGGGTGTAAAGCAGTTAAAATCATGCAATATGAACCTAGAAACCAACCACATTTGCGTTATGTACTTGATGGGCCTCCAGTAGATAAAAAATTATTAGCCACCATAAAAGATTATACTATTCGCCTTTGTAAAGGTTTAGGTTATGATTTTAATACAGTGGAATTTGCCGTTCGTGATGGGATTCCTTATGCTATCGATTTTGGAAACCCTGCTCCCGATGCCGATATTAATTCAGTAGGTGCTGAAAATTTTGAATGGGTTGTTGAAGAAGCGGCTAAAATGGCAATTGCAGCAGCTAAAAAACAAAAACCAGGAAAAATCAACCTGACTTGGGGAACATTTATGAAAGAAGCTGTTGAAAGTAAATAAAACATCTATTTGTCCTACCAAAAAATAAATTACAGAAAACGAGTTTTAGTCGATTTAGAATAATCTGATTAATCCTTGTAATCGGTGTTGCCTGTGCGCTATTTTCTCTTTAAACTTATTAACCTACTTTATTAAGTCAACAAAATAGCCAGATTAAATTAAAGAAATGACAATGAGAAAATTGCCTGTTTTCACGCTTGGTATAGAAGAAGAATACCAAATTATAGATCCCGAAACCAGAGATCTACGCTCCCATTTATCTAAAATTGTAGATGGAGCTAAAATATTATTGAATGAACAAGTAAAGGCTGAAATGCACCAATCGGTTGTAGAAGTAGGAACTAATATTTGTAAAAATGTAAAAGAAGCCGAATGCGAAATTAAATTTTTAAGGACTAAAATTGTTGAACTTGCCGAAAAGCAAGACCTAATTGTGGGTGGAGCTGGAACGCATCCGTTTTCAAAATGGCAGGATCAACCTATAACTGATGACCCGCGTTATCACAATATTATTAACGAATTGCAGGATGCAGCACGTTCTAATTTGATTTTTGGAATGCACTGTCATGTGGGAATTGAAAATCGTGAAATTGGTTTAAAATTAATCAACCAAGCATGTTATTTCTTGCCACATATTTTTGCTTTGTCTACCAATTCTCCTTTTTGGGAAGGAAGACAAACGGGATATAAATCCTTTAGAACAAAAGTTTTTGATAAGTTTCCAAGAACGGGATTACCGGAATATTTTGATTCGGTGGCTTCTTACGATAACTTTTTAGAAACCTTGGTAAAAACCAATTGTATTGATAACCCAAAGAAAATTTGGTGGGATTTACGCTTGCATCCTTTTTACGACACTATCGAATTCCGAATTTGTGATATGGCATTAACAGTTGAAGAAACCATGTGTATTGTATCTATAATTCAAGCTATTGTAGCAAAGTTGTATCGCTTAAACACTCAGAATTTAAAATTCAACACCTATCGTTTAGCGTTGATAAAAGAAAATAAATTTCGTGCGGCTCGTTACGGAATTGAAGGGAACATGATTGATTTTGGTCTTCAAAAAGAAGTTGAAACCAGAATGCTTATTCTTGAATTATTAGATTTTATCGATGATGTTGTAGATGAATTGGGCAGTAGAGAACACATCAATTATGCACATCAAATTCTAAAAAACGGAACAGGAGCCGACAAGCAATTGGCAGTTTTTGAAAAAACAAAAGATCTTACTAAAGTGGTAGATTTTATAACATCAGAATTTACTAAAGGCCTATAAATTATTATCTTATCTTTGTAAAGATTAAAAAAAGGAAGGACTAATGAGAAAGAAAAGCATAACTATAGCAATATTAGATATGTACAATGGCGAGCCCAATCAAGGAATGCGTTGTATTATTGATATTGTCAATCGATTTACACCTTTTGTGTGTTTTAAAATATTTGATGTAAGAGGAAAATGTGAGTTGCCAGAAATCGATCAGTTTGATATCTATATTTCTTCCGGAGGTCCTGGAAATCCACTTGAAGGCGATGGCGAATGGGACGTAAAATACTTTGCTTTTATTGATGCTATCGTAAAATGGAACAATGAAAATCCGATAAAAAAACACGTCTTATTCATTTGTCATTCCTATCAAATGGCTTGCAAACATTTTGGCTTAGCCGAAATTACAAAGCGAAATGATACTTCTTTTGGCGTAATGACTATTCATAAAACCAAAGATGGTCTCAAGGATTTACTATTTGAAGGATTATCCGATCCATTTTACGCAATTGATTCCAGAGATTATCAGGTAATCCAACCTAAATTGAGTGTTTTTGCTAAAAAAGGAGCTAAAATTATTTCTTTAGAAAAAATAAGAGATCATGTGCAATACGAAAGAGCCATCATGGCAGTGCGTTTCACCGATCATTTGGTGGGAACACAATTTCATCCCGAAGCCGATCCTATCAGTTTCCTTTCTCATTTAAGAAATAAAGATGTCAAAGAAAAGATCAGAAAAATGAAAGGTAAAAGAAAGTTTAGAAACATGCTCGAAGACTTAGTAGATGATGATAAAATTTATCGCACTAACGAGACTTTGATTCCTAATTTCCTTCGTTCAGCCATTACCGACTTGATGAAATCTAAAAAAATCATGTCTAATTAATCAATTATTCTTTTCAATAATAATATTGGATCACAGATCAAGGAAATTATCATAAATTTCGATTTAAGAAAATTTTTAATTTTCTTTTATTTATCGGATTAATATGATCTGTGTTCCAATTTTTTAATAATTAAATCTATATGATTTCAAAATATCGACAATTATTCAACGAACAATTTACCGAAGAAAAATACCAAGCTTTAAAAGATGATATTGCCGCTGATTTTAATTATACCCCAACTTTTAGATTAGGAGAAACTCCTTTTTTTATTTCTAACGAATTAAAAAATCAATTAATCGAAGGTTGCAATGATGTTATAGCTTTAATTCAACAAGAAAACTTTAAAGAACTTACAAATAAAGCTTTAGAACTAAATCATAAAGTTCCAAAAGAAGACAATCATTCTACTTTTATAGCTATTGATTTTGGCATTTGTGAAGAAAATGGAGCAATTGTTCCTAAGTTAATTGAAGTTCAAGGTTTTCCTTCTTTGTTTAATTATCAAATTAATCTTTTCGAAAAATTCAAAAAACAATATCCTTTTCTAGAGGAGTTGACGCCTTTTTTAAATGACATAACACCACAGGAATATCTGGAAAATTTAAAAGCTGTTTTTTGTAATAATCATCCCGATGAAAATGTTGTGCTACTGGAAATAGAGCCTGAGAAACAAAACACTACAATTGATTTTTTATATTGCAAAAGAGATCTTGGATTAGCCATTGTGTGTGTTACAGATGTGATAAAAAAAGGAAATCAATTATTTTATAAAAATGAAAAAGGCGAAGAAATCCAAATAAAACGCATTTACAATAGAGTCATTTTTGATGAACTGGATTTACGTACCGATTTGAAATTGAATTTCAGTTTTTCAGATGAATTAGATGTAGAATGGGCGGGTCATCCCAATTGGTTTTTTAGAATCAGTAAGTTTATCTTGCCTTTGCTAAAAGGAAAATATTTTATAGAAACTACTTTATTGAGTGAATTAAAAGAAATCCCCAAAGACTTAGAAAATTATGTTTTAAAACCTTTATTCTCATTCTCGGGTTCAGGAGTTGTTTTTCATGTAAAACGAGAAGATATTGAAGCAGTTGTGGATAAAGAACTGTATATTCTTCAGAAAAAAGTCAATTATTTACCTATAGTTCAATCGCCAGACGGAAAAGTAAAAGCCGAAGTGAGAATGCTTTGTACCTGGAAAAAAGAGGATAAAGCTCCTACTCTACTGTGCAATTTAGTGCGTTTAAGCCGTGGCGAAATGATTGGTGTAAAATACAATAAGGACAAAGACTGGGTTGGCGGAACAATTGGATTATTTGAAAGATAATCTTTTGTAAAAAATTGCAATACATCTAATATTTATAAAAAATTAGCATTATGCCAAAAGAAGAAATTAATCCTTCAATCTTTCGGAAAGGAAACATCAATCATTCAGTTTGTCGATGGTGTTTTGATTCCATTGACCTAGAGACTCTTTGTATTGAAAGCAAAAAAATAGGAATCACAGCAATTGATTTAATTGGTCCTGAAGGTTGGCCAACATTAAAAAAATACGGACTTGATTCTCCTATGTGTAATGGTGCTGAAATTAATTTAGAAGACGGCTTTAACGATGAAAAATTTCACGAAACGCTGATTGAAAATTATAGCAAAATGATTCCTTTGGTAGCTGAAGCTGGTTATAAAAATTTAATTTGCTTTAGTGGAAACAAAAGAGAAAAAACAGACGAAGAAGCTTGGAATAATTGTGTCAAAGGTCTACAAGTATTAATTCCTTTAGCCAAAAAACATAATGTAACTCTGGTCATGGAATTACTAAACAGTAAAATTGACCACATCGATTATCAATGTGATACAACCAAATGGGGTGTTGAATTAGCCAAACGTTTGGGCTCTGAAAATTTCAAATTATTATATGACATTTACCACATGCAAATTAGTGAAGGAGATATAATTCGAAACATATTAGAGAATCATCATTTTATTGCACATTACCATACTGCGGGAGTTCCTGGTAGAAATGAAATTGATGAAACACAAGAGTTAAATTATCCCGCCATAATGAAAGCAATTGCCCAAACTGGTTTTAAAGGTTATGTTGCACAAGAATTTATTGCTAAAAGTAGTGATAGTTTGAACTCTTTAAAAAAGGCTATTGAAATTTGTGATATTTAGTATGCTTTTACTTTTTCCAGAATTTTTTAAATAAAACAGGACAAACTTTTTCCATTGTTTTAGGATCATCGACATTCCAGTTGAATTCTAATATTGGATAATGTTCATCAGTTGTTTGAAAATTTTCGTAGTCAATATAAGCTTCAACATCTTTGTGGGTTTGGTTTTTAAAAGCATTGTTTGCTACATACCAAAAACCTTCAAAATCATAAGCATGTGGTTCATTTCCAACTAAATGAACCAAGTAATCTGAATTTTCTTGGGTTTTATAATAGGCATCTTTACCTCTAGAAATCAACCAACATCTAAAATAATCAAAACCGTCATCAGCAGTTCCATTACTAACAATGTAATTGGCACACCATAAATTTGAAGTATAAGAGTCAAACATAAGTTTGTCTGTTCTCAAGCGAAAACCAATCATTTCCTTTGGAGAAAGTTTCTCTAAAGCCGAAGAAAGAAAAAGTTCCTGATCTTCTTGAGTTGTCGTTTCTTTTAAGGAGGTTTCAATAATTTTCCAATAACTTTCTTCATCCAGCATTTCGCTCAATGGCTTAAATTGAATGGAATCTAAATTGATTTTAGGTGCAACTTCTGTAGAATCAGTGGCTGTACTTGTATCTAATTCATTCGAATTGACTGTGTTATTTTGTCCATAAGTTGTCGCAGAAAGAATCAGTAAGAACGATAGAAAAAAATGGTGATGTCTCATGTTGATGGAATATTCGAATTAGACAGTGCTGAATTACTGCATAAAATTAGTCTATTTTATTTTGCAATATTAATTCCTAACACATAAAAATTAGAATCAATCATCAATTTTGGATTTATACCTACATTAACCTCTGTTTTCCAATCTGTTTCGGGTTTCAACCATTTTTCAACTCCGTTAAGGCTAATTTTGACAGGAATATTAAATCCTGAGACACAATTTGTCCAATGATAGATTAAATTATTGTTCTCAAAATAGTATTCTAATTTTGGTATCCTAGTATCTCTTAAATATTGATTAAAAAACGGATTCAAATCCATTCCCGCTTGTTCACTCAGGTAATCTTCAATTTGCGTTGTAGTTACTGTTTGATGGTAAAAAGTACTATTTAAACCTCTTAAGATACTTCTCCATTTTTTGTCGTCATTTACAATTTGGCGTAAAGTGTGCAACATATTTCCTCCTTTTGGATACATATCTGTCGAACCTTTGTCGTTTACATCATACTTTCCAATAATTGGAAAATCATTCGCAATACCTTTTCGGGTTCCTATAATATATTCTGATCCTGCTTTTTTACCATAATAATATTCCACAAAAAGGCTCTCGGAATATCATGGATCCACATATCAGCAATGTCTTTGTAAGTAATATTATTCGCAAACCATTCATGTCCTGATTCGTGAACAATAATAAAATCAAATTTTAGTCCCCAACCTGTTTCGCTCAGGTCATGTCCCATATAACCATTTTGAAAACCATTTCCATAGGTTACTGAACTTTGATGTTCCATTCCCAAATATGGTGCTTCAACCAATTTATAGCCGTCTTTGTAAAAAGGATAAGGTCCAAACCAATATTCGAAAGCTTTTAACATTCTGGGTACTTCCTTAAATTGTTTTTTGGCTTTCGCCAAATTATCTCTCAAAACAAAATAACTGCAATCTAAAGTCCCTTTTTCGCCTTTGTATTTCTCTGAAAAGGAAACATAATCGCCAATATTAATGTTTACGCCGTAATTATTTATTGGATTGGAAACATACCAATTATAGGTTTTAGTGCCGTCTTTTTGTTTTTTAACACTCAGCAAACGACCATTGGAAACATCCATTAAATCAGACGGAACATTCACGCTAATGTACATATCCTCTACTTCATCATACATGTGATCTTTATTAGGCCACCAAACACTAGCTCCAATTCCTTGGCATGAAGAAGCAATAAATGGTTTTCCATTGCGGTCTTTTTTCCAGGTAATTCCTCCATCCCAAGGCGGACTCAAAGCTACTCTAGGTTTTCCTCCATAAAAAACGCTAAGTTCTTTTGTAGTTCCAATTTTTTGTAAAGATTCTAAATTTATAAAATAGACACTACCCTCTCTACTGTATTTCAATTCAATTCCGTCCTGGATAATTTTGCTGATTTCTAAAGGATT
>NCET01000453.1 GCA_002280815.1 Flavobacteriales bacterium 32-34-25
CAATGTGGTTACTAATGACGATTTGTCAAAAATTATAGATACCAATGACGAATGGATTCAGGAAAGAACCGGAATTCAGGAGCGCAGGCATATCATTCCTGGGGAAGACACCACGACTTCTATGGGTGTAAAAGCAGCTAAAATTGCTATTGAGCGCTCCGGAATTGCTAAAGATGATATTGATTTTATTGTTTTTGCGACCTTAAGTCCCGATTATTATTTTCCAGGACCAGGCGTTTTGGTACAACGTGATTTAGGTTTGAGAACCATTGGAGCGTTGGATGTTCGCAATCAATGCTCAGGTTTTGTTTACGCACTTTCGGTTGCCGATCAATATATCAAAACAGGAATGTACAAAAACATTTTAGTCATTGGTTCCGAAGTACAATCTTCTGGATTAGATATGACTACTCGCGGACGCGGGGTTTCGGTGATTTTTGGAGATGGAGCAGGAGCGGCTATTTTAAGTCGAGAAGAAGATTTGTCGAAAGGAATTTTGTCAACACATTTACATTCCGAAGGAATTCATGCGGAAGAATTAGTATTGACAGCTCCTGGAATGGGCGGACGATGGGTGAATGATATTTTAGCCGATAACGATCCCAATGACGAAAGTTATTTTCCACATATGAACGGACAATTTGTGTTTAAAAATGCTGTAGTTCGTTTTGCCGAAGTCATTAACGAAGGCTTAGAAGCGAATAATTTAAAAGTTTCTGATATTGATATGTTGATTCCGCATCAGGCCAATTTGAGAATTTCGCAGTACATCCAGAAGAAATTTGGATTGAATGACAATCAGGTTTATAATAATGTCCAAAAATACGGCAACACTACTGCCGCTTCAATTCCTATTGCATTGACTGAAGCTTGGGAAAAAGGCAAAATAAAATCAGGTGATACTGTTGTTTTGGCAGCTTTTGGTAGCGGATTTACCTGGGCAAGTGCTATTATTAAGTGGTAAGAAGTCAGAAGATGGAATTTTGAAATAGAAGTTTATTTGTTTCAAATTCCATCTTTTAATTTCCAACTCCTAACTTCCATCTTCCTACTTATAACCTTTTTCAAAAATCAGATTTCCCAATTGCTCCATTATACCTATATTTGCAGCCATTAAAAAAACAACATAATGACATTATCACAAACGCTTACACCATCTATAAAAAACGCAATTCAGGTTTTATTTGATATTTCGATTGATAAAGTTGAATTTCAGGCAACACGTAAGGAATTTGAAGGCGATATTACGATGGTAATTTTCCCTTTATTGAAAATTACAAAGAGCAATCCTGTAGAATTAGGAAATAAAATTGGAAATTATTTAGTTGAAAATGTTGCAGAGGTAGCCAAGTTTAATGTGGTTTCAGGTTTCCTAAATATTGTTATTTCAGATAGTTATTATTTAGATTTCTTCAACGGGATTAAAGATAATGAACAATATGGTTTTGTGACTCCAAATCCGGACGACAAAGCGGTAATGGTCGAATATTCTTCACCAAACACTAACAAACCGTTACATTTAGGTCACGTTCGTAATAATTTATTAGGTTATTCGGTAGCTGAAATTATTAAAGCTTCGGGTAAAAAAGTCTATAAAACTCAAATCATCAACGATAGAGGAATTCATATTTGTAAGTCAATGTTGGCTTGGCAAAAATTTGGAAAAGACCAATCACCAGAATCTACGGGATTAAAAGGAGATAAATTAGTTGGGAATTTTTATGTGGCTTTTGATAAGGCTTACAAAGAAGAAATCAACCAATTAATCGCTCAGGGAAAAACGGAAGAAGAAGCTAAAAAACAAGCGCCGATTATTCTTGAAGCTCAGGAAATGTTGTTGAAATGGGAAGCAGGCGATGAAGCCGTAATTTCGCTTTGGAAAAAAATGAACCAATGGGTTTATGATGGATTTGCTGCTACTTATAAAACTATGGGCGTTGATTTTGATAGTTATTACTATGAAAGCAATACC
>NCET01000454.1 GCA_002280815.1 Flavobacteriales bacterium 32-34-25
TCCGATGTTGGATGCGCTTGACAGCTTAAGATTAAGCCTTCGGCAATTTCTTTATCGGTTAGGATAGAGTTTTTCTTCATTTCGGCGCTTCCTTCGGTTACGCGGCAAAGACAGCTGCTGCAAATTCCGCCCTGGCAAGAATAAGGCGCATCGATTCCTTGTTTTAAGGCCGCTTCCAAAATGGTTTGTTTTTGAGACATTTCGAATGAAGTTTCTTCATCGTCAACCATAATGGTAATTTTCGAATGTCCTGCTAAATCTTTTATTTCGTGTTCATGAACCGAAGAGGTAAAAAGTTCAAACTTTATAGCCGAATCTTTTACGTTTTTCTCTTTCAAAATTCCAGAAACAGTTTCAATCATGGCTTCTGGTCCGCACAAATAGAATTTTTCAAATTCTAAGGCCGCGTGTTTGTTGTTCAAAACATAATTCACCACCGATTTGTCAATTCGCCCAAACAAAGCTTCATCGGCTTTGGCTTGGCTGTACACATAATGTACAAACAAACGATTTACATATTGCAAATGCAAATCATGCAATTCCTGATGAAAAATAGTTTCTTCAGGCGATTTATTCCCGTAAACCAACACAAAAGAACTTTTTGGTTCGCTTTTTAAAACCGATTTTAAAATAGATAAAACAGGTGTGATTCCGCTACCGGAAACAAAAGCAACGTAGTTTTTTTGTTTATGAGCATCGGGTTCAAAAGTGAATTTCCCTTCCGGTTTTCCAACTTCAAGAACATCTCCTGCTTTTAATTTAGTATTGGCAAATTGAGAAAAAGCCCCGTCTTTTACCGCTTTTACGGCAATGCGCAATTCGCTACTTTCTGGTGAAGAGCAAATAGAATACGCACGACGAATTTCTTTTCCGTCTAAAGTAAGTCTTAGATTTACGTATTGTCCCGCAATGAATGTATAATTATCTTTTAATTCTTCAGGAACATTAAAAAGTATTGAAACGGCAGCTGCGGTTTCTCTTTTAACCTCTTTTATAAGGAGTTTAAGAAAATTTGGCATGGTATATAATTTTTGACAAAGATAGCAAACGGAATAGCTTCTTAAAATCAAAAGATAAAAATTTAATACCTAAATTTGTTATGTATAAGAAACTTATGTATGTTTGTAGTTCAAAATGAAAGCGATTATGAAAAATTCACAATTATACAAAGGCAGTTTGAATACCATTATCATGAAATTATTAGAAGAAAATGGTAAGATGTACGGTTATGAAATTACTCAAAAAGTAAAAGGGATTACTCAAGGAGAATTAAATATTACCGAAGGCGCTTTGTATCCTGCTTTGCATAAACTGGAAGCCGAAGGTTTTCTTGATGTGGAGATTGAAAAAGTAGATAACCGCATGCGAAAGTATTATAAACTAACAGAATCGGGAGAAAAAGAAACGGTCAATCGACTTTCGGAATTAGAAGATTTCATCAGAAATATGCAAAGTTTAGTGAACCCAAAATTAGAATTTTAATTTTTGTACTATGAAATTAACTAACGAACAAATTGCAATAATTGACCAAACTTTAATGGATAAAGGTGTGGTTTATGAAGAAATTAAACTGGAATTGCTGGATCACATTGTAACTGATATTGAATTAGAAACCGAGGAATCTAATTTTGATGTTGCTTTTTCTAAAGCGATGCTTAAATGGAAAAGAGAATTGGAAGAAATTAATCCTTTGGGGAAATTTGTCACTCCAAGAATAGTAAAAGAAAAATTTTCTAAGATCACTACAAATCATTACAAATTTTCTTTACTAGCGGTTGTTATTTTTAGTGTTTTAATGACAACCATTACAAGGTTAAAACCTGAAGAATATGTTTATTATAATTTACATTTATTTTTTTATTCGGTATTTTCTTTAATATGTTTAATTAATATAAACCCGTTGGGTGTAATTAAATTGTTTGATTTTTAATATTGTTTATTGGTCTGTCAAATATGAATTTATTGAAATATTGTTTATTGGTCTGTCAAATATGAATTTATTGATATACTGAATCAATGTTAATGCTGTTATTTTTGCTAAAATTCTTGTTTTAAAACCTTCAAAAGTTTTAGCATAATTGTTTCTAATTCTGAACTGGTCACATAGTTGTGAAAATAATGTTTCAATTCTTTTTCTTGATTTCCTAAAGATATAAGGCTGTGGCCTATAATCTTTTTGATTAGTTCTTTTTGGTGTTTCTAATTTGATATTTACCGTTTGAAACAAGTCTAATTGAATGCTTTGAGATAAGTAACCTCTATCACCAAGTAACACACAATCAGCCATTTGTTGTTTTATGTTTTTCAAAAAATGAACATCGTGAACCTCTGCTTTTGTAATATCCAATGAATGGAAAATTCCATTTATAGAACAAACTCCGTGTAATTTATATCCATAAAACCAGTTGTTTTGAGAAGCACAAAACCCTTTTGAGGGAGCAGTTTCAAACTCGTTTTTACAGATTTTTATTCTCCTATGACGTGCAAATTTGCAAATCTCCAACGGCATACTATCCACGATAAAATGATCTTCAAATTCTAAAAACCGAGATGCTAATTTTGTCCTTACTTCTTCTAAAAAGAAAAACAATTTTCGCCTTCTTTTATTGAACTGACTTCGCTCAATTAGGTTTGGAATTTGTTGCTTATTAATCTCCTTAAATAAAGAATTTTCACTATCAATAGACATGAATTCAGCAGTCAAACTCAATGCAATCACCTCTAAATCAGACATTTTTTGTTTTCTTCCTACATCTGATTTATATTCCAATTCACAATTCAAAGAACTTATAACTTCTAAAACTCTAAAATAATTTTTCACTATATTTGACATAGATATTGGTTTGTTTGGCGACATCAAGATACTGAATTTCAGTATCTTGACCAATATCTAACCAATATTTTCTACTTCAAATAATTACACCCAACGGGTTAATCTATTCTATATCTACAAGAACGGGACAATGATCGGAATGTTTTGCTTCGGGTAAAATAAGCGCTTTTTTGATGCGATCTTTTAATGGTTCGCTTACCAAACAATAATCAATACGCCAACCTTTATTATCCGTTCTTGCCGTTTTTACACGTACAGTCCACCAGGAATAATGTCCAGGTTCTTTG